>JAWVFZ010000321.1:0-3937 GCA_033855555.1 Solirubrobacteraceae bacterium | reverse complement strand
GTCAGCGAGGTCATCACGTCGCTGATGCTCGTCTACATCGCGATCCAGCTTGTCGACTACGTGATCCAGGCGCACTGGACGCCGCCCGGGGCAAACTTTCCGGCGTCGCCCTTGGTCGCCACGAATGAGCGACTGCCCATCATCTGGAGTGGCACGCTGCTGAATGCCGGCATCTTGATCGCCCTCGCCGCGGTACCGCTGACGTGGCTGCTCGTGTCCCGCACCCGAATCGGGCTACGCATGCGCGCGGTGGGCGGCAACCCCAATGCGGCGCGATTCGCGGGCGTTGGTGTCGCTGCGACGATCACGAGCGCGATGGCGATCAGCGGCGCGTTCGCCGGCGCAGCGGGTGCGATCGAGGTATTGGGCACGCGCGGGCAGCTGATCCAGGACTTCTCGCCCGGCTACGGGTTCGAGGCGATCGCCATCGCGCTGCTCGGCCGGCTGCACCCCGTTGGGATCCTTGCGGCCGCGCTGCTGTTCGGCGCGCTCGACGCCGGCGGGGCCGGTCTACAGACCGCCGCTCGCGGTGTCCCGTCGGCGATCGTCCAGGTGACCGTGGGGCTCGCGGTCGTCTACGTGTTGCTCGGACTCGGCGCGCGCGAGCGCATCGCCCACCGGCGCCGGACCCGCGAGGCGCTTTCAGCCGCCGAGGCGGCCGCCTGATGCAGCACAGCTTCGTCGCACTGCTGCTCGTCGCCGCAGTGGCGCTGAGCGCCCCGCTGATGTTCGCGGCTCTCGGCGAGGTGATCTCGGAGACGGCGGGCGTCCTGAACATCAACCTCGAGGGGATGATGTTGTTCGGCGCCTTCGCAGGCGTGCTCGCCACCTACGCGACCAAGAGCGTCCCACTCGGGTTCGTCGCCGCCGCCCTCGGCGGCGCGCTGCTCGCGTGGATCCACGGCGTGATCTGCTTCGTCTTCCGCGGGAATCAGGTCGTGAGCGGCGTGGTGCTGAACATCTTCGCGCTCGGAGTGACGTCGTTTCTGCTGACAACCGTCCTGGCCCCGCGCGTATCGCAGTCCATTGCGTCGGTGCCGAGGATCAAGATCCCGTTGCTGTCCGACATCCCCATCGTCGGCCAGGGCTTCTTCAACCAGGATTTCATGGTCTACGTCGCGTTCCTGCTCGTGCCGGCAGTCTGGTGGCTGCTCAATCGCAGCACGACGGGCTTGGCTCTGAAGGCCGCCGGTGAGCGGCCCAACGCCGCGGAGTCGCTCGGTGTCAACGTGGGCCGCGTGCGCTGGGGCGCCCTGATGGTGTGCGGCTTGCTCGCCGGAGTCGGCGGCGGTCAGCTGGCGCTGGCCGGCATCGGCTTCTTCACGCAGAACATGACCGCGGGCCGCGGGTTCATCGCACTGGCGGCCGTCGTCTTCGGCCGCTGGCGCGCCGGCGGCGTCGCCGTGGCCGTGCTGGTCTTCGCGATCGCCGACGCCTTTCAAGCTCGTGCCGGCGGGCTCGGCATCCACCTCCCGTACCAGTTCCTCGTGATGCTGCCCTACCTTGTGACCCTGCTCGCCGTCGCCGGGTTGATGCGCGGCGTGCGCGGGCCGGCGTTCCTCTCGGTCAATTACCACACGGACTGAAGGCGACGGGGACGCCGCCGGTGCGGCCGGCCGCGGCCGCGGCGGCGCGACAGCGACCGGTTCACAGGCGCACGACCTTGTCCGAAGCGATGCGCACGCCGTTCGTCGCGAGCCCGCCCACCGTGACCGTGTAACGGCCCGCGCGTAACCGCCGCGTGAGGCGGACCGGAACAGCCCGTGCGCGGGTTCCGATGCTGATCCGCTTGCTTTCACCGATGCGGCGCCCCGCGCGGTCGCGAAGCACGATGCGGGCGTTGCGGACACCCCCGCCGCTGGCGCGAACGGTCACGAGCAGGGTGCGCGCGGAACGCGTGCGCTGGGGTCGTCCGAGGGCCAGGGTCACGCGCTTTCGGCCCGCGGACGCCGCCGGCTCGGGTATGTCGAGGGAGCCATCCGGGACGGCCCCGGTGTCGGCCCGGCAGGGCTGGTTCAGCAGGGCTGAGCAGGCCGGCAGCGGTGCGTGCGCCCTCGCGCCTGGGAGCAGGCCGAGAACGATCGCCGACTCCATACCCGGCGTGTGCTCCACGGCGTTGGTGGCGAGACCCGGAAGCCCGACGAGCGACGTGCTCGGGACGTCGATCGACAGCCGGATCGCCGACCCGGCACGGAAGACGTGGTCGAACGGCTGAATCTCGACACGGGCCGCGACGGGAACGCCCGCCGAGAGCGGCTCGGCGTCGGACGGCAGGTCGGTGTGCTGCGGGCGCAGCACGCTCGACTCCTGCGTGTCCAGCTTGCGGTGCGAGAGTCGCAGCCAGCCGTTCTCGACGTACTCCTCCTGGCCGTCGGGCCGGACCTCGCTGATCATGATCTGGACGTCGGTGTCGGTCGCGGTGGAGGACATCCACAGATTCGCGCTGCCGCTGCCCAGGAACTCCGCGTCGTGCGCCAGCCTGGGCGTCGCGTACGTGACCCGGGTGCCGGGGACGCTCGGGTTGGTGAAGGCCTCCGCCTTGTTCGCGCCGGGCGCGCCGTCGTAGGCGTACGAGTCGGCCGGCTCGGCCCCGGCCGGAGGAGCGAGGTCCAGGCGCCCGCCGGCGCGCAGGTACAGCGTCAGCGGCCTGATCGCCCGCGTGACGTCGGACCACGTCGCGAACGAGCTCTGCCAGGCGCCCGCGTCCTCGGCCACCTGGTCGCGCCCGGGCGCGCCGGCGACCTCGTGTACGAGGTGCAGCTTCGGCGTCTTCTGCCACCCGTTGTCGAGGTGCTTGAGGTAGTGATCGAGGAAGCGCACGCGACGCGCTCTCGAGATCGGGCAGTCGGTGTGCCCGCCGTCGCCGCCCACCACCCAGGTGGTACGTGGATCGAAGTCGTCGCGGAACTCGTTGAACGCGCGGCTGTAGACCGTCATGTCCTGCCAGTTCACGCAGCCCAGGATCGGAATGTGGACGCGGCTCGCGAGGGCGGCTGGGTCGTGCGTCCAGAACTCGTCGCGGTACGGATGCAGCGTGGTACTGGGCGTCTGGCTGTCGTTGGGCGCCGCCTGCTCGCCCTCGTTGAGGTCGCATGCGGGATCGGTGGCGCCCTGCTGCATGGCGGCGCCCCCGACCACGACCTGCCGGCCGGCGGCGATCCATGCCGGAATCAGGGCGTTGTACACGCCGCCCGGATAGGAGATGTCCCTGTAGAGGTCGGGGAAGACGTTGCCGGGCATGATCGCCTTCAGCGCAGGCCCGGCATACGCCGCAGTCGCGATCTGCGACGTGCCGGTGAACGAGAACCCGAGCATCGCGATGGCCCCGTCCGACCACGGCTGCCGCGCGGCCCAGTCGACGACCTCGGCGCCGTCCGCGCCCCAGCTGTCGGCGCGCATGACGTCGAGCGTTCCCTGCGAGCAGCCGGTGCCGCGAAAGTTCACGCCGAGCATCGCGTAGCCGCTGTCGTTCCACGTCGGATCGCTCGTCGCGCCGGCCGCGTACGGGTCGTACTGCAGCACGACAGGGAACCGGCCCTCGGCCTTGGGAAGCGTGAGTGTGTAGCTCAGCATGGTCCCGTCTTTGAGCGGCAGGTACCCGTGCTGGACCACACTGGCGCCGGCGTCGGCGGCGGGGAAGAGGAGAAGCACGACTGCGCATGCGAGGCCCCGGACGACAGCGGCGATCATCACAGCAAGGAAACCGGTCCGATGATGTTCCGGCAACCGCCGAACGGGGGGCGCCGGCACCCGGACGGCGGGTCCTTGGGTCAGTTCCGGCGAGGCCACGGATCAGCTGACGCGCGGCGCGGCAGCGGCGAGCATGTGCGTAGTCATGGGCGGAGTGCGCTGCAGCAAGCGCCCGTTTCGAGTGAGCCCGGCGGTAGCTCCGGCCGCCGGCATAGGAAGGTACAAAGCCAATGACTCTTCGCAAACT
>JAWVFZ010000320.1:0-3765 GCA_033855555.1 Solirubrobacteraceae bacterium | reverse complement strand
GCGTGACCGAGCTCGCCACCCGGCTCGAGCTCGCCCCGCCCACGGTCCATGGCCTGCTGCAGACGCTGCAGGCCAACGGCTTCGTCGAGCAGGACCGCGACTCGGGCAAGTACCAGCTCGGCGCCGGGCTGCTGCAGCTCGGCAACTCCTACCTCGACCTCAACGAGCTGCGCGCGCGCTCGCTCGTCCACGCCGAGCGGCTCGCGACCCGCGCCGACGCGGCGGTTCGCGTCGGCGTCATGCACGGGCCCAGCGTCATCGTGGTTCACCACGTCTTCCGCCCCGACGCGACCCTGCAGATCCTCGAGGTCGGCGCGCAGCTGCCGGTCCACGCCAGCGCGCTGGGCAAGGCGATCCTCGCGTACGCCGCGCCGTCCGTCGTGGAGGACCTCACGGCAGAGTCGCTGCCGAAGCTGACGAGCCGCACGCTCGGCGAGAAGGCGCTGCGCACCGAGTTCGAGGCCATCCGCGACACGGGCGTCGCCCGCGAGCGCGACGAGGCGGTGCTCGGCGAGGCCAGCGTCGCCGCCCCGATCTTCGATCACCTCGGCCACGCCGTGGGAGCGATCGGGGTCGTCGGGGACACGGACCGCATCGTCCCGCGCGGCCCGGCAAAGGGAATCGTCGCGGCGGTCACCGAAGCCGCCCGCGGCGTCTCACGCGAGCTCGGCGCGCGTGGGTGGCCGGGGCCGGTGGCGGCGTAGGCGACTGGCGCTCACCGATGCGTCAAGCGCGGACCCTGATGGGGTCAAGTCTTTCATTGCCACATTTTGCCGAGCCGGACGGCACTGTGGTGACGAAACCCACTGTCACGGTGGGTTTCGTCACCCACGCGCTCGGCTGGTCTGTTGTGGGCCGGATGTACCACCGCATGGGTGGAACATCCGGCCCAGATCGAGCGCGCGTGGCTCACCCTCTTCCTCAATGTGAGCAACCAGCGCGCAGCCCGCCACAACCCGCCGCGCTGCGCGCCACCCACACCCGCGCTCCGCTGCAAGTCGGGCAAATGTGGCAATGAAAGACTTGACCCCAAGCCCCGTCACCGCGGGTTTTCGTCACTCACGCGCCACGACCGGCTGCGCCGCCACCTACCCCGCCGGCGCCAGCTCGATCGGGTTGCCCGAGGGGTCGTGCACCAGGACGCCGGTCGCCGTGGCCTGCGGCTCATGGCCGTGATCGGCGAGGTGGTCGGCGATGCGATCGATCGTCGCTTCGTCGGGCACGACGATCGTCGCCTGCTTGAGGGTCGCGCTGCCTGCCGGCGCCTGCGGAGCGCCCGCGCTCTCCCAGGTGTTGGCCCCGAGGTGGTGGTGGTAGCCGCCCGCGCTGAGGAACGCCGCGTGCGTCCCGAGCTGGGCCATGAGCCCGAAGCCCAGCAGGTCGCGGTAGAACGCGACCGTCTGCGGGACGTCGGCGACACGCAGGTGCACGTGGCCCATGACGGTCCGGTCAGGCAGGCCGTCGAAGGGCTCGGTCGCCGGATCGTCGAGCGTGGCGAGAAGGCCGCGTGCGTCCAGGGGCAGCGTGGTCAGCCGGTCGGCGACCTTTCCCTCCCAGACCTCCCGCGGCCGATCCCAGTAGATCTCGATTCCGTGCCCGTCGGGGTCGGAGAGGTAGATCGCCTCGCTGACGAAGTGGTCGGAGAGCCCGCTGAGCGCAACACGATCGCGCGCCGCGTGGGCGAGCCAGCGGGCCAGGTCGGTGCGTTCCGGCACGAGCAGCGCGAAGTGGAAGAGGCCGCTGTAGCGATGCGCGGGGCGCGCTCCCGGGACCTCGTGCAGCACGAGCAGATCGCTGTCGCCGCCGAGCGCGACGCGACCCTTCCCGCGCTCGCGTTGGCGCAGGCCGACGACGCGCTCGTAGAAGCCGGCGGACTGCTCGACATCGGCGACCGTGAGGTGCACCGCGCCGACCGTCGTCTGCGGCGGGATCGCCGCGGCCACCGGCGCTCCGGTGGCTGTCAGTTCTTCAGGGTCGAGAGGGGGCACGGGAGGCTCGCCTCAGGCCGGAACCTCGTCGGGTAGCCCGAAGCGCCGGAACGCCTCGGGCGTCATGGTCCCCGTGACGTCGCCGAAGCGCTTGAACACCCACGGGGACACGAACGCGGTGATGTCGTGGATCCGGTCGCCGCGCAGGGTGAGCACGTCCAGGACGGCCGCCATGTAGCGCTCGCGCTCCTCGTCCCACATGTAGCAGCCGATCGCGACCTGGCCGTTGGCACGGGTCGGGAGGTGGCGCCAGCGCTCCTGCAGCGGGTACTCGGCCAGGAAGGCGGAGATCGCCTCCATGCCGTGGTACCAGGCCGGCATCGGCGGCATCGACCACGTGGCGTCCTCGGTCAGCAGCGCGACGACCGCATCGACGTCGGACCGTTGCATCGCGTCCGTGTAGGCCTGGACGAGCTCGCTGAGGCGCTTGTCGCCGAGCGTGCGCAGCGTGGCCTGCTGGCTCTTGTCCGGAAGCCGCTCGTCGACCGTCTTGCGCGCGCGCTGGAGGGCGCTGTTGACCGAAGCGACGCTCGTGTCGAGCGTGTCCGCCACCTCCTGGGCCGAGAAGCCCAGGACCGCGCGGAGGATGAGCACGGCTCGCTGCAGGGACGGCAGGTGCTGGAGCGCCGCGATGAAGGCAAGCTCGACGGATTCGCGCTGCTCATATGTCGCCTCCGGCGAGGCGAAGCCATCCTCGACGCCCAGCGTCTCGTCGGGATAGGGCTCCAGCCAGACGGACTCCACGAGCGGCTCGCCCGGCGAGTCGTGGGGATCGGCCGTCGGGCCATAGTCGATCGGAAGCACGCGCTTGGGCCGGCGGGCGATCAGGTCAAGACAGGTGTTGGTGGCGATCCGGTAGAGCCAGGAGCGCACGGAGCTGCGCTCCTGGAAGCGCGGGAGGCCGCGCCAGGCCCGCAGCAGCGCCTCCTGGAGCGCGTCCTCGGCATCGTGGACGGAGCCGAGCATCCGGTAGGAGTGCGCGCGCAGCTCGCCCTGGTAGGGCTCGACGAGGCGGCGGTAGGCGTCCTGGTCGCCACGGCGCGCGGTCGCGAGCAGTGCGCGGACCTGCGGGCTCTCGTTCTCGGAGGCGATGCTCATCTCCATCAGCCTAATCGCACCGATGAGTCTGACGGCCGCCGCCGGTCTTAGGGGTCAGAACTGTGAAAAAGCGCGCTTCCAATCCCGTCGTGCACCTCGAGCTCCACACCGGCGACCTCCCGAGCGCCCGCGCCTTCTACGAGGGCCTCTGCGGTTGGCGTTCCGAGCGGATCGAGGCCGGTGGCGGCTCGTATCTGGCGTTCGCGGACACGGGGGTCTCGCGCGGAATCGTCGAATGCGAGACTTCGCAGCCGATGTGGCTGCCGTACGTCGGCGTCGCCGACATCAGCGCCGCGACGGATTGCGCGCGCCGGCTCGGCGCTGCGGTGCTGCTGGAGCCCCGCGAGGGCCCGGTCGGATGGCGCAGCGTCGTGTCGACAGCTGCGGGCGCCCAGCTCGCTTTCTGGCAGCCCAAACAACGGAGAACTTGATGACCGACCTGACCGACAAGAACCGCTGGATCGCGTTGTACGTGCTGTGCGTGGGCGTGCTCATGATCGTCCTCGACGTCACCGTCGTGAACGTGGCCCTGCCATCGATCCAGGACGACCTGGGGTTCTCGCAGTCGAGCCTGGCCTGGGTCGTCAACGCCTACCTGATCGCGTTCGGCGGCCTGCTGCTGCTCGCCGGGCGCTTCGGCGACATCCTCGGGCGCAAGAGCATCTTCATGGCGGGCCTC
>JAWVFZ010000319.1:0-3947 GCA_033855555.1 Solirubrobacteraceae bacterium | reverse complement strand
CCAGGATCGTCAGCGAGATCGCCAGCCCGACGAGCATGAGGATCGCGCCGACACCGAACGTGAAGGTCGTGATGGCGGCGATGTCGACGGCCTGGCCGGTGACCTCGACGAACCCGTAGGAGAGCATGGCCAGGCGCAGCCCGGTGGACGCGGGCGCCAGCGGGATGATGCGCCCGCCGCCCTGGGCGGCCATGACGAGCACGACCGTCGACAGCGTGACCGGCAGCGAGAAGGCGGCCATGAACGCCGCCAGCGATCCGAGCCGGATCAGGCGCGCGAGCGCCTGCCACGACGCGACGCCGGTGATGTACAGGCGCGGCGATCCGAGGATCGCGATGCCCTGCTTGAAGCGCCCGACGGTCGCCCGGCCGCGCCGGCGCAGCAGTCGCCAGAGGCCGTATCCGGCGGCCACTACGGCGAGCGTCGCGGCCGTCGCGATGAACGGGTGCTCGACGAACAGCGACACGTCGTAGCTCGGCACCTCGCCCACCGCGTTCGGGACCGGCAGGAATCCGCGCGCCAGCGCCCAGATCACAAGCCCCGTGCCGAACACGGTCTCGAACAGCGTCTCCGGCAGGAACGTCGCCACGAGGGTCGACCAGCGCGAACCGGGGATGTGGCGGTGGACGAGCGCGAGCTTGAGGACGTCGCCGCCGCGCGCCGGTACGACGGCGTTGACCCCCGAACCCGCCAGGTACGCCTTGACGACGTCCCAGCGCCCGAGCTCGTGCGCGTCCGGATAGGCGGTGCGCAGGATCGTGTACCAGCCCAGCGTTCGCACGGCCTGGTTGAGCGTGTAGAGGGCCGTGCCGAGCACCAGCAGCGGCAGATCCACGGACGTGGCGCTGTCGGCCAGGAGGCCGATCGCATGGGCCGCGGTGCTGAGGACGTCGTGGAGCTTGCTGAGCATGGGGTTCGCCTGCCTCCCAGCAGGACCGCGGCCCCGGCTCAGTCGACTCGTTCGAGGCGCGGATTGGGCCGGTGCTCGCGTCCAACCTTCGCACATGGGCGCCCGTCGACCATCACGACGTCGGCGGTGAAGTCGTTGGAGCCGCGCACCAGCGACGAGCCCACACCGTAGGCGTCCACCGGAACGCCTTCTGCCTCGAACGCGGCGATCTTCTCGGCCGTGAAGCCCCCGGAGGCGACGATCCGCACGCGCTGGTGCCCGGCGTCGTCCAGCGCGCGGCGCACGTGGCGCACCAGTTCGGGGTTCACGCCCGGTGATCCGCCCGCTTCCTGCAGGCCGATGTCCACGAGCGCTTCGGCGGTGTCGAGCCGCACGCCCCATAGGTCGTCGCCGAGCGCGTCGGCGACCTCGACGGCGGTCTTTGCGGAGTTGTTGGTGAAGTCGACGAGGACCGTGACGTTCATCGTGCTCGCGTAGCGGCCGGCGAACGCCCGCGCGGCTGCCACGGTGTCGCCCCCGTAGGCGGCGATCAGGCCGTGCGGGATGGTGCCGACGCCGCGCCCGCCCCACCAGGAGGCGTTGGCGTCGGTCGAGACGCCGATCGCACCGGCCGTGTGCGCCGCCCACCCGTCGCCGGTCTGGACGAGCCAGTGGTCGTGGCGGGCCGGCATGAAGAGGATCGGCTTGCCGCGGGCGGCCTCGACGACCGCCCGCACGTTGCGCATGACGAGCGTGCGCCGCGCGAGCGCGCCGAGGTACACGGTCTCGAGGTGGGCGAACAGCGCGTAGTCGCCCTCGATCGTCATGACCGTCTCGTAGGGGGCGATGGGGTCTGCCTCGTGGAGGGCATGGACCTCGAGCTCGCGCCAGCCCGGGATCCAGCCACCGTTTCGATAGCGCCCGGCGCAGCGCTTGACGATCGCGACCGCCTCGTCGATCCCGCCGAGCAGCGCGTCCTTCTTCTGGAAGACCTGCATCAGGATGCGGGGGCGGTGGTCCTCGGCCTCGAGGAGCTCCTTGGTGAAGTTGAAGTACGCGTCGGAGTAGTAGCCGGTGCGGATCCGCACCTCGGGCAGGCGGAAGATGGCGGGATCGAGCCGGTTTCGTGGCATGGCCGGGGGGTACCCGAGGAGCATGCAGGTGAACGAGGTCACTCCAGAGCGGCTGCGCCGCCTCGCTGCCGCACGCCCTGGCGACGGTGGCAAGGTGCTGAGCGTCTACGTCAACTTCGACCCGAGCGAGACCCCCACCGTGCCCGCCCGCGCGACGGCGATCACGTCGGTGCTCGACGAGGCAGAGCGGGAGCTACGCGATGCGCCGCGCCTGGATCGCGGGGCGCGCGAGGGGCTGCGGAGCGGGATCGACCGCGTGCGAACGTTCCTCGAGCGCGAGTTCGACGTCTCCGGCGCCCGCGGGGTGGCGTGCTTCTGTGACTCTGGCCACGACCTGTTCGAGGCGCTGAAGCTGCCCCGCGGCCTGGTACAGCGCGCGGTGATCGACGACGCGCCGTTCGTCGAGCCGCTGACCGAGCTCGATGCCGGCGCGCGCTTCCTGATCGTGCTTTGCAATCGCCGCGTGGGACGGCTGTTGCTCGGCTCGGCCGAGGCGTTGGCGGAGGTCGCCAGGATCGAGTCGGATGTTCACGGCCGGCACCGCCAAGGTGGCCTGTCACAGCCGCGGTACGAACGCTCGATCGACAACGACGCGGCTGCCCACATCCGCACCGTGGCCGAGGAGGCCCGGCGGCGCTTCGGTCAGCGTCCGCTCGACGGCGTGCTGCTCGGCGCGCCCGAGGAAGTGACTGGAAGGCTGCGCGAGGCGCTCCCGATCGCGCTCCGGGAGCTCGTCGCCGGTCACGTCGACGTCGACGTCGACGTCGCTTCGCCGGACGACGTGCTGCAAGCAGCCCGCGTCGAGCTCGAGCGCATCCACCGCGAGCGCGAGGACGACGCGCTCGAGCGCCTCATGGAAGGGCTGAATGGCGGCCCCAGGCCCGCCGCGGCGCGCATCGCGGACGTGCTCGTGCCACTCAACGAGCGGCGCGTCGAGATCCTGCTCGTCGCGGCCGGCACGCAGGCGCCCGGGCGCGAATGCCCGCGTTGTGGGTGGCTTGGCGTGGCGGGCGACATCTGCCCAGCCGACAGCACCCCGACGGTGATGCGCGAAGACCTGATCGCCGCCGCGGTCCAGCGCGCGCTGCTGCAATCGGCCGAAGTGCGGATCCTGCATCCCCGCGACGACGAGGAGGACGGCCCGCTCGACAGCTACGGCGGCATCGGCGCCGTCCTGCGCTTCTGATGATCGATCCGAGCCCCGGCCCGAGCCCCACGCCCGACCCGGCGCCGCCCACGCCGCGCCCGCCGGGACCGCCCGGACCGCCATCGCCACCGCCGGACCCCTCGCCGCCCCAGATCTGAAGTCAATAGGCTGCGGCGGGTGAGCGTCACAGGCGTCCCGCTGGCGCCGCTGACCACGCTGCAGCTCGGCGGCCCGGCGGCGCGCGTCGTCGAGGCGCACACCGACGAGGAGCTGGTCGCGGCGGTTCGTGCCTGCGACGAGGCCTCTGAGCAGGCGCTGGTCCTCGCGGGCGGATCGAACGTGGTGATCGCCGACGAGGGCTTCCCGGGGACCGTCGTGCGGGTGCTGACCCGCGGCGTGCGGCGCGATGGCGCGACGCTGACGGTCGCCGCAGGCGAGCCCTGGGACGAGCTCGTCGCAGCGACCGTGGCCGACGGGCTGGCCGGCGTCGAGTGCCTCTCGGGCATCCCGGGCTCGACCGGCGCGACGCCGATCCAGAACGTGGGCGCCTACGGCCAGGACGTCGCGCAGACGATCACCGGCGCGCGCGTGTACGACCGCGAGCGGGGCGTGACGGAGGACGTGCCTGCGGCCGCGCTCGGGTTCGCCTACCGCACAAGCGCCCTGCGCGGCCGCGGCCGCCTGATCGTGCTCCGGGTCACCTTCGCCCTGCGGGAGTCCACCGTCTCCGGCCCGCTGCGCTACGCAGAGCTGGCCCGCGCCGTCGGCGCCGAAACCG
>JAWVFZ010000318.1:0-3725 GCA_033855555.1 Solirubrobacteraceae bacterium | reverse complement strand
GCTACAGCGTGCGTTCGACCAGCGCGCCGATCGTCATCCAGTTCTCGCGGGCGGCGTTGGCGGCGCCGGTGGCGTCGCCGGCAGCAGCGCGGTCGATGATCGCCTCGTGCTGGGCGGCCGAGCGGCGGCCGGGAAGCGCCCCGGTGCGGAGGCGCTCGAGCCTGCGCATGCGCGGCTCGAGGAGCTCGAGCACGCGTGTGATCTCAGGGTTGGCGGCGGCTAGGACCAGGATCCCGTGAAAGCGGGCGTCGGAGGCGTAGAGGCCGGCGGCGTCGCGCGCGTCCATGGCGCGGACGTAGCGGATGTTCTCGGCGCGTAGCCGCTCGACGTCCGAGCGCCCCAGGTGTGGGACGCCGAGCTCGGTTGCCAGCGCATGCATCGCGGCGAGGACCGGGAAGGTGTCGCGCACGTCGCGGCGCTCGAGCTTCGTGACCCGCGTGAAGCGTTGCGGCGCCGTCTCGACAAGCCCCTCCTCCTCGAGCCTGGAGAGCGCCTCGCGCACGGGCGTGCGGCTGAGTCCCAGCCACGCGCACAGCTCCGCGTCGTGGAGTTGCTCGCCCGGCGCGAGCGTGCCGGAGACGATGGCGTCGCACAGCGCGGTGTGGGCCCTGTCTCGCAACAGGCTCCGGTGCACCGCCTCCCGCTGGTCGGGCACTGGCATCTCACATGTCAGTGAACCACCGCGGGCAAACCCCTTGCAAGGCCAATGTCGACGGCGTACACCGGATGGCGTGTGTTTGGCGATTCCAGGGAGGGTGATCGACTTCGTCGACGACGCCAACCGTCTTGCCCGGGTCGATGTCGCAGGGGTCCAGCGCACGGTCAACGTCGGCCTGCTCGACGTCGACGGCACCGGCGTCCAGCCTGGTGACTGGGTGCTGATCCACGTCGGCTTTGCGATGTCGAAGATCGACGAGGAGGAGGCGGCCGCGACCGTCGCCCTGCTGAAGGGGATGGGGGCCGACTACGAGCGGGAGCTCGAGGAGCTGAGGGAGAGCGTCATCGAATGAGTAACCCTGTTTCGTCCTGCGATCCTCGCGAGCTCGGATCTCCGGCCGACGTTTCCCACTGCATCACCTGCTCCGACGAAGCCGTTCCCATGACGGTGGTGGCAGTTGACAACACGCGTGGCTTGGCGCTCTGCGAAGACGAAGCCGGCGCCCGCAGCTCGGTCGAGATCGCGCTGATCGACCCCGTCGCACCGGGCGACACCGTTCTCGTCCACGCGGGGACGGCGCTGGCATGAAGTTCGTCGACGAGTTCCGCGACGCCGAGCTGGGACGGGTCCTGGCGCACGAGATCCTGGGGGCGGTCGAGCCGGGCCACCACTACAAGGTGATGGAGGTGTGCGGCGGGCACACGCACTCGATCTACAAGTACGGCGTCGACGACCTGCTTCCGGAGAACGTCGAGCTGGTCCACGGCCCCGGCTGCCCGGTGTGCGTGATCCCGATGGGTCGCGTCGACGACGCGATCGCCATGGCCCACGAGCCAGGCGTGATCTTCACCTGCTTCGGCGACATGATGCGCGTCCCGGGCTCCGAGGGGACGCTGCAGGAGGCCAAGGCGCGCGGCGCGGACGTGCGGATGGTCTACTCGCCTCTCGACGCCCTGCGGATCGCCAAGTCCAATCCGGATCGCGAGGTCGTGTTCTTCGCGATCGGCTTCGAGACGACCGCGCCCTCGACGGCGCTGACGCTCAAGCGCGCGCGGGCCGAGGGCGTCCCGAACTTCTCCTGCTTCTGCAACCACGTGACGATCGTGCCGCCGCTGCGCGCGCTGCTGGACTCGCCAGATCTGCGCCTTGACGGCTTCATCGGCCCTGGCCACGTCTCGACCGTCGTGGGCGCCCGGCCGCTCGAGTTCATCCCCGCCGACTACGGCAAGCCGGTCGTCGTCTCGGGGTTCGAGCCGGTCGACATCCTGCAGTCGGTGCTGATGATCCTGCGCCAGCTGCGCGAGGGTCGCTGCGAGGTCGAGAACCAGTACAAGCGCGTCGTCCCCTATGAGGGCAACCTGCGTGCGCTTGAGGTCATGGCCGAGGTGTTCGCGCTGCGTCCGCATTTCGAATGGCGCGGCCTTGGCTTCATCTCACACAGCGGACTGCGGTTGAGCGACGACTACGCCGGTCTTGACGCGGAGCTGCGCTTCGGCGTACCCGGTGTCCGCGTCGCCGACCCGAAGGCGTGTCAGTGCGGCGAGGTGCTCAAGGGCGTCATCAAGCCGTGGGAGTGCAAGGTCTTCGGCACGGCGTGCACGCCCGAGCGCCCGATCGGCACGTGCATGGTGTCGAGTGAGGGCGCCTGTGCCGCGTATTACAACTACGGGCGGTTTGCGCGTGAGCGTGAGGTGGTCTGATGAGTGACGTCGTCCGTACGTCCGAGCTTGCGAGGACGGGAGGCCGAAACACCTCCTCCCGGGAAGATCGAATCCTCGGCATCATCGAAACCGCCCGCTCCAAGCGCCCGAAGTTCCGCGACGAGCACATCACGATGGCCCACGGCGCCGGCGGCAAGGCGACCGGCGCGCTGATCGAGGGGCTGCTCGTGCCGGCCTTCGGCTCGCCGGCGCTCGACGTGCTTGGCGACGCCGGCATCGTCGCCGGAGACCTCGCGCTGACGACCGACTCGTTCGTGGTGAAGCCGCTGCGCTTCCCGGGCGGGTCGATCGGCGAGCTGGCCGTGAACGGGACCGTCAACGACCTGGCGATGGCGGGCGCGCGCCCGCTGGCGCTGACGCTGTCGCTGATCCTCGAGGAGGGCCTGTCCTCAGACACCCTCCGCGCTGAGGTCGAGGCGATCGCCACCGCTGCCGAGCAGGCGGAGGTGGCGGTCGTCGCCGGCGACACGAAGGTCGTCGAGCGCGGCCACGCCGACGGCATGTACATCTGCACCACCGGGCTGGGCAGGGTGGACGCCCGCGCGCAGCTCGCCCCCAGCTCCGCCCGCCCGGGCGACCGCGTGCTCGTCTCGGGCCGGATCGGCGACCACGGCACGGCGATCATGCTCGCCCGCGGCGAGTTCGAGCTCGGGGCCACCGTCGAGTCCGACACGCGCCCGCTGTGGCCGGCGGTCGACGCGCTGCTCGCCGTCGGAACGCCCGACAGCCCCGGCGTGCGCTGCCTGCGCGACGCGACCCGCGGGGGTGTGGCTTCGGTGCTCAACGAGCTCGCGCGCGCCTCCGGCGTCGCGATGCTCGTGCGCGAGGCCGACGTGCCCGTGCATCCCGCGGTCACGGGCGCCTGCGAGCTCCTCGGGATCGACCCCATGCACGTGGCCAACGAGGGCGTGCTGGTGGCGGTCGTTGCCGAGGAGCACGCGGAGGCGGCGCTGGCCGTGCTGCGCTCCGCGGAAGGGTGCGAAGGCGCGGCCGAGATCGGAATCGTCAAGACGGAACCTCCCGGCATGGTGCTCGTGGAGACGGCGTTCGGCGGCAAGCGGGTCATGGATCAGCTCGTGGGCGATCCGCTGCCGCGGATTTGTTGAGAGAGGGAGCAGACGTGGCAACGACAGAGATCACACCGAACCAGGCGGCGACCGAGGCGGTCACCGCCCACGTCCTGTGGATCACCGTGGGGCTCTCCTGCGAGGGCGACTCGGTGGCCATGACCTCGGCCACCAACCCGAGCCTCGAGGACATCATCACCGGCGCCATCCCCGGCATGCCGAAGGTCGTGATCCACAACCAGGTGATCGCCTACGAGGTCGGCATGGACTTCATCCAGG
>JAWVFZ010000317.1:0-3523 GCA_033855555.1 Solirubrobacteraceae bacterium | reverse complement strand
GTGCCCTCGACGGGGCGCCCGCTCTCTGCGGCAGCCTCGATGGCGCGCCATGCCTTCTCGAAGCGCGCGCGCTTCTTGGACATGATGAGGCGGCCGTCCTGGTCCTCCTTGGTGAGGACGAGGGCGTCGACCTCCTCGCCCATCTCGACCTCGTCATGCGGGTCGACGTTCTTGCGGATCGAGAGCTCGTTGTTGGGGATGACCCCTTCGCTCTTGTAGCCGATGTCGACGAGAACCTCGTCGTTGTCGATGCGGACGACACGGCCGGAGACGACCTCGCCCTCCTCGAAGGGGGCGAAGGTGGCGTCGTAGTTGGGGACGATCTGCCCGTCGATCTCGAGCAGCAGGCCGTCGGAACCTTCAACGACCTTGGCGTCAGTGGAGTCGGTTGTGATGGTGGTCATGTGGGGGTCGAAGGGTAGCGCAGGGGCGTCGCCTGGAATCATGCGGTACCCATGCCGGTGCGGGCGACGAAACGAGGCGACGAGCGAACACCGCTCGACGGCGACCACGACGTCGTGATCTGCGGCGCGTCTTTTGCGGGTCTCGCGGCCGCGCGGGAGCTCTCGGGCACGGGGGCGAACGTGCTCATGATCGACCGCTACGAGGTCGGCGAGCGCCAGACGAGCGCGTGCGCCGCCCCGACCGAATGGCTCGAGAAGCTCGGCCTGATGGATGCGGTGCGCCAGACGTTCCGCGACCTCGTCATCCACACCCCCTCGCGGACGTTCCGCTGGCGGCTGCCGTGGACGTTCAGCACGTTCGACTACCGCGAGCTGTGCAACCTGCTCAAGGAGCAGTCGCCCGACGTCCCATTCGACACCGCGAAGGTCGAGTCGATCACGCGCGGCGCGACGCACACGGTGCATACCGACCGCGGCGATCTCCGAGCGCCGCTGGTGCTCGACGCCCTCGGCTGGCGGCGCGTGCTGTCGCCGACCCCCGAGAACCCGATCCAGCCGCCGGACGCGCGCCTGTCGCGCGGCCTCGAGGTCCACCCGCATGGCCGCCGCGACGACCTCGAGCTGTGGCTGGACCGCCGCTACGTCCGGGCGGGGTACTCGTGGAGCTTTCCGGCGGGCGACGAGGTGCGCGTGGGCGTGGGGTCGTTCGACCCGCGCGACAAGGTCAAGGACCCGACGGTCGAGCTTGCGAGCGAGCTCGGCGTCGACGCCGTGCGCTATCAGGGCAACTGGATCCCCCACCGCATCCGCCCGGCCGCCGAGGGCGGCGTGTTCTTCGCCGGCGACTCCGCCGGGCACTGCCTCGCGAGCACAGCCGAAGGCATTCGCACGGCGCTCTACTTCGGGCTCGCGTGCGGGCGCGAGCTGCGCGCCGTCGTCGAGGGCGAGCGCACGCGCGCGCAGGCGCTCGCGCGCTATGACGCCTTCAACGAGGAGCACCGCTGGAAGTTCGAGTGGATGTGGCGCGTGCAGTCGATCGTCAGCTTCGTCAACCGCTCGCCGCGCGCGATGACCGCCGCCCTGCGGCTGATGGACCACCAGCGTTTCGTCGACTGGTCGTTCGACCACTACCTGAAGATCGCGCCGCCGGGGTTCGTGTCACAAAAGAAGCCGCCCGCGGCAAGTGGGAGAAGTGAGGAGCACCAGCGACGAAGCGCTCCTGCCGGCAGCGCGGCATGACGCCGCGGCGTTCGCCGCGATCGCAGGCGCGGGGACGCCGCGGAGCGGGTATCACCCGCCCATGGACGCGGATGTGAGGATCGCGTCGGTCGAGGAGAAGGAGACCCGATCGGGGAATACGCGCTTCGTCGTCACGGACGACGGCGGCCGTGAGTACACGACGTTCCGCCCCCAGATCGGCGCCGCCGCCAAGGCCGCCGAGGGCCGCCGGGCGCGGATCAGCTTTCACGAGGAGCAGCGCAACGGGTTCACCAACGTCTATCTCGACAAGGTCGAGCCACGCGAACCGGCCGATGCGGGCGAGGAGCCGGGCGCCGAGCCCGAGGAGGTCGGCTGGCAGGCCGCCACCGAGGCCGCGCCGTGGCTGGTCGGGTCCGACAAGCCGAAGGAGGCCGTCGACCCTGAGGAGCTGTTCGAGCGCCTCAAGCCGTTCAAGGACCTCGTCGCCGAAGACATCCGCGAGGGCGACGACGACGAGCGGTAGCTAATCGCGCACGATCAGGAAGACCCCGAGCGCCAGCAGGACGAGGCCGGCGACGCGGTCTGCGCCAATGGCCTTCTGCTGGAGCCCGAGCCAGCCGAAACGGTCGGCGATCACGGCCACCGCCAGCTGTCCCGCGATCGTGGCCGCCGTGACGCCGCCCGCGCCGAGCGACCGAACCGTCACGAGCACGACGCTGACGTAGGCCATCCCCAGGACGCCGCCCACGAGGTAGTACCAGGGCACGCTGCTCACGTGGCGCAGGTCGCCGAGGCCACCCTTTGCGAGCGCCGCGATCACGAACAGCAGCGCCGTGCCGATGGCGAACGACACGAACGCGGCCTGGAAGGTGCCCACCTGCCGGCCGAGGTGCGAGTTGATCGGCGCCTGCAACGCGATGGCGCCGCCGACGACCGCCGTTAGCAGGACCGCGAGGGTGGGTGGGGTCGAGTTCATTACTTCGCCTCCAGCCAGTTGGCGCCGACGCCGACGTCGACCTCGAGCGGCGGGTCGTGCTCCCACGGCGCGGCCATTTCGCGACGGATCAGCTCGACGGCGCGCTCACTCTCCTCGGGCGGGCCTTCGAACAGCAGCTCGTCGTGGATGGTGAGGATCGGCCGGGTCTCGAGCCCCTGCTCGCGCAGGGCGCGGTGGCAGCGGACCATGGCCAGCTTCATCACGTCGGCGGCCGTGCCCTGGATCACGGTGTTGACCGCCAGGCGCTCGCCCAGCGTGCGCACCTGGTAGTTGCGCGCCTTGAGCTCCGGGATCTGGCGGCGGCGGCCGAACAGCGTCGTGACGAAGCCCTCCTCGGTGGCCTGCTCGATCGTGCCCTGGATGAAGGCCGCCACTCTCGGGAAGCGCTCGAGGTAGGCGTCGATGAACGCCTTGGCCTCCTCGCGCGGGATGTTCAGCCGGTCGGCCAGCCCGTAGTCGCTGAGCCCGTAGACGATCCCGTAGTTGATCATCTTGGACTTCGAGCGGTCCATCGGCGTCAGCTCCTCGGCCGGCTTGCCGAACACCACCGACCCCGTCGCCGTGTGCACGTCCTCGCCGCGCAGGAAGATCTCCTTGAGCACCGGCTCGTCGGCGATGTGGGCAAGCACCCGTAACTCGACCTGGGAGTAGTCGGCACTGATCAGCACGTGCGGCTGCTGCGCCTCGAAGCAGCCGCGGATCTCGCGGCCCAGCTCGGTCCGCACGGGCACGTTCTGCATGTTCGGGTTGGTCGACGCCAGGCGCCCCGTGGTGGCGCCCGCCTGCAGGATGGTCGTGTGGAGGCGCGCGCGCGAGTCGCCGCGCGCGGGCAGCACGTCGAGGTAGGTCTTCACCAGCTGGTTGAGCTCGCGCCAGCGCTCGACCTTGGGGATGATCTCGTGCTCGTCGCGGATCGACTGCA
>JAWVFZ010000316.1:0-6881 GCA_033855555.1 Solirubrobacteraceae bacterium | reverse complement strand
ACGGCATCGTCGACCTCGTACATGTGGGGCTCGACGATGTGGACGAGCACCTCGTCGCCGGCGCGGAACGGGACCGCCCGCTCCTCCACGTCCTGGACGGTGCCCTCCATGATCACGTCGAAGTGGTCGAGCGGCAGGCCCTCCGAGCCGGTGAAGAAGAAGACCTTGCTCGTCTCCGCCTCGAGCTCGTGCAGGACGCGCGACCCGTTGCCGGTGAACTGGGCGCTGACGCGCGGGTTCATCTGCACCAGGAACGCCTCGATCTCGCGCTTGGCGCGCGAGCCGATGTCGCGCATGCGGCGCTCGAACTCGATCGCGATCGTCTCCTCGGACTTGATCACGCCGTCGCCGTCGCACGTCGGGCACGCCCGCGTGAGGATCTCGCGCACGCCCTCGGTCACGTTCTGGCGCGTCATCTCGACGAGGCCGAGCTTGGAGATCTCGGCCGTGAACGTCTTCGTCCGGTCCTCCTCCAGCGCCTTGCGCAGGGTCTTGAGGACGGCGTCGCGGTTGCGCGCCCGCGCCATGTCGATGAAGTCGATGACGATGATCCCGCCGATGTCGCGCAGCCGCAGCTGGCGCACGACCTCGTCGGCCGCCTCGAGGTTCGTCTTGGTGATCGTGTCCTCCAGGCGCGCCTGCTTGCCGCGCCCGACGAACGACCCGGAGTTGACGTCGATGACCGTCAGCGCCTCGGCGTAGTCGATCATCAGGTAGCCGCCGCTCTGCAGGTCCACGCGCTTGGAGATCAGTCCCTCGACCTCGCGGTCGACGTCGTAGGCCTCGAACAGCGGCTTGGACTCCTGGTAGAGCTCGACGCGGTCGACGAGCTCGGGCGCCGTGCGCGAGAAGAACGAGACCAGGCGCTGGTGCTGGCGCTCGTCGTCGACGACGGCGCGCTCGAAGTCGGCGCTGAAGATGTCGCGCACGACGCGCACCGACAGGTCGGCCTCCTGGAAGACCATCTCCGGGGCCGTGGCCTCGGCGACGCGCTTCTGGAGGACCTCGTGGAGCTTGAACAGGTACTGCAGCTCGCGCTCGAAGTCCTCGCGCTTGGCGCCGTGGGCAGCCGTGCGGATGATCGCCCCGCCGCCGCCGAGGTCCAGTGCCTTGGCCTCCTTGCGCAGCCGCTCGCGCTCGCGATCGTCCAGGCGCTTGCTCACGCCGACGCCCTCGCCGGTCGGCGTGTAGACCATGTAGCGGCCGGCGATCGTGAGCTCCATGGAGAGCCGCGCGCCCTTGGACTTCAGCGGGTCCTTGACGACCTGGACGACGACCTCCTGGCCCGGCTTGAGCAGCTCGGTGATCTTCTTGCCCGAGCCCTCGCGGCCGCGGCGCTGGACCTCGACGCCGGGCAGCACGATCTCGTCGACGTGCAGGAACCCGTTCTTGTCGAGGCCGATGTCGACGAACGCGGCCTCCAGGCCGGGCAGGACGTTGTCGACCTTGCCCTTGTAGATGTTGCCCACGATGGAGCGGTTGCCGCGGCGCTCGAAGTACAGCTCGGCGACGCGGTAGTCAGATGACGAGGCGGCCGGCTTGCGTGAGCGGCTGCGTCCTTTGGCGGGCGCGGCTCCGACGCTTCCGGAGGCCTCCATCAGCGCGACCCGGGTCTCCCCGCGGTCAACGCTGACCAGAACTTGCTTCTTCACTTTTCTCGATTCCTTAAAAGCTGAGTACGCGGCCCTTGTAGGCCGCCGCCCTGCGTCCCTGCGCGTAGATCGACTGCAGGAGACCCAGGGCCAATAGGGTGGTGATCACCGACGACCCGCCGTAGCTCATGAGCGGGAGGGGGATGCCCGTTATCGGCATGATGCCGATCGTCATCCCCACGTTGACGAACACCTGGAACATCATCATGGCGACTATTCCGCCGGCGACCAGTGCGCCATAGAGGTTCTTGGACATGGTGAGGATGCGCAGGCCGCGCCAGATGAGCAGCGCGTAGAGCGACAGGACCAGCGCAGCACCACCGAAGCCCCACTGCTCGCCGACCACCGCGAACACGAAGTCCGTGTGGTGCTCGGGCAGGAAGTTGAGCTTCGTCTGGGTCGCGTTGTTGCCGCGGCCGGTCTTCTCACCGGAGCCGATGGCGATGCGCGACTGGTTCTGCTGGTAGCCCTGCTTGGCCGGGTTGTCGGTCGGATTGAGGAAGGCCGTCAGGCGATCCTTCTGGTAGGGCTTGACGACCTGGACGCCGACCGCCGGGGCCGCGACCAGGACGACGGTGATCGCCAGCGCCCCGAGCGCGGCGAGCGCGGCGAAGTGCTGCCACGCCGTGCCGGCCACGAACAGGACGGTGATCACGATCACCAGGTAGACCAGGCTGGAGCCGAGGTCGGGCTGCATCATCACGAACGCGGCCGGGATCAGCGCGAGCAGCATCACGCGCGCCGTGGTGTCCCGGGCGCCGAGGCGCCTGGAGCGGTCGACAACGAAGCTCGACAGCACCAGGACGATGAGCACCTTCCCCAGCTCGGATGCCTGGAAGGAGAAGAACGGCAACTGGATCGAGCGCTGCGCGCCCTTGGCCACCGAACCGAGGCCCAGGACAAGCAGGATCGAAACCATGAGCAGGCCGTACAGGCCGTACTTGAGCTCGCGCAGCCGGGAGTAGTCCAGCCGCGAAAGGCCGATCGCCAGCAGGGATCCGACAGCGAAGTAGATCCCCTGGCGGGTGACATAGAAGTTGGGGTTGCCGGGGATGTCGGGGCGGTAGCCCCCGCCGCCGGCGGTTGCCGCATGCAGCGTCACGAGCGAGCACGCCATCACCCCGATCGTCGCAAGGGCGAGCACGAGGTCGAACGGGAGCAGGCCGGGCAGCCGCGGCGTGGGCGCGGCCTCGGAGCCGGGGTCGGTGATCGCGGTGGTGCTCAAAGTCGCGTGGTCATCGGGTTGCGGAGTGGCCGACGACGAACTTGCTCTTCACACCAAACCACTTCGAGAGCAGCAGGCGCGCTGCCGGTGCGGCCGCCTCGGCGCCGAAGCCGCCCTTCTCGACCGTGACGGCGATCACGATCGGCCGGTGCGACGGCGTCCCGTCGTAGGAGTAGGCGACGTACCACGACTGGTCCTTCTGGCCGTTGCGCTGGGCGGTGCCGGTCTTGCCGTAGACCGGAAAGCGGTTCTGATCCCAGCCCGAGAACACGTCGGCCGACGTGCCGCCGGGTGCGCTCGCCGCGAGGTGCAGGCCGTCCATGATCGCCTGGCGGTAGGTCGGGTTGATCTGGATCCGCCGTGTCGCGCCGGGGTTGAGCGTCTGCAGCAGGCGCCCGCTGTTGTCCAGCACGCGCAGGCCGAGGTGCGGCCGCGGCACGCGGCCGCCGTTGACGATCGTCGAGTACGCGGTCGCCATCTGCAACGGCGTCGCCTGCAGGTCGCCCTGACCGACGGCGAGGTTGACGTTGTCGCCCACCGTCCAGTCGCGCTTGTCGGAGATGAAGCAACTGGCCTTCTTGCGGCGCTTCTCGCACGCGCGCTCGAGGTTGTTGATGTGCGTGCGCCAGGACCGGTCGGGGATCAGCCCCTTGATCTCGCCCGGAAGGTCGATCCCGGTGCGCCGGCCCAGCCCGAGCGCATAGGCCCAGCTCTGCAGCGGCTGATGAGGAAGGCCGTTGAGGTTCTGTCCCAGCGAGTAGAAGAAGACGTCCGAGGACACCTGCAGCGCGCTACGCAGCGAGACGGTGCCGTTGGCCTTCTTGCCCGCGTTGCAGAACTGCTGGTGCGCAAGGCCGACCGCGAGGCAGCCGGGGTCGTTGATCGGCGTTTCGGGCGTGATGATTCCGGTGGTCAGCGCGGCGAGCGCGGTGATCGGCTTGAACGTCGAGCCCGTGGGGTAGTAGCCGGCGATCGCGCGGTTGTATGCGGGCGCGCCGGCGCTGGCGCCGAAGCGCCGGTCGTACTCGGTCTGGGTGATCGGGCGCGACAGGATCGACGGGTCGAAGCTCGGGTAGGAGCCGAGCGCCAGGACCTGCCCGTTCGTCGGGTCGAGCGCGACGAACCCGCCGGGCAGGCCGTGGCCGGCCTGCGCCATCGCGTCCTGGCCGGTGCGTTGGAGCCCGAGGTCGAGCGAGAGCTGCAGCTGCCGGCCGGCCTCCGGCTGGCGCTGGATGTCGGTGCGGCTCGGGTTGCCGCTTGCGTCCACGACGATTCGCGTCAGGCCGTCGCGGCCGCGCAGGTAACGGTCGTAGGAGTACTCCAGCCCGTCCTGGCCGACGACTGTCCCCTGCGGAATGCCGCGGAACTTGGCCTGCTTGAGCTCGGCGGGGCTGACCTGGCCGATGTTGCCCACGATCTGCGCCGCGAGCTGGTGGTAGGGGTAGCGGCGCAGGAACACGCGCTTGACGTCGACCCCGGGGAAGCGCTCCTGGCGCTCCTTGATGTAGTCGCGCACCGGCTGGGGCACATCGGTCTTGACCGTCACCGGCGCGTACGGCGTGATCGCGAGCTGCTGGATGACCTGCCGGTGGATCGACTGCGCGCTGACGCCGAGCACCTTGGCCAGCGCCGCGTAGCGACCCTTCAGGTCCTGGCCGGCCACGAAGGGCACAGGCGGCAGCGGGATCGGCGAGCCGCGGTGGCCCTTGGGGCGGCGCAGGCGCAGGCCGACGGCCTGGCCCCAGCGGTTGGCCGCCAGGCGCTCTGCGTCGGGCAGGCTCGTCGGGCGCAGCTGGATGACGGTCGCCGACCGGTTCTCGACGAGCGTGCGTCCCTGGCGATCGACGATCGCGCCGCGCGGCGCCGAGTCGCGTACGAGGCGCACCTTGTTGTTGTTGGCCTGCTGGCGGTACTTGTCGCCCGACAGGACCTCGAGGTACCAGAGGCGGAAGAAGATGATCGCGAACATCACCAGTGCGCCAACGCCGAGCACCGCGACGCGCAGGGCCATGGAGGGGCTGATCGGGGCCCGGCGTTCTGAGACGGGATCGATCACGCGCGGGAGAGCGGCGACAGACCGCCGGTGGTGTAGGCGCGCCGGCGACGACGGCGCGGGTCGTCGGGCAGGACGGGCAGCAGCCAGCGGCGCACCAGCGCGTAGAGCGGCATGGCTATCAGCGTGTTGACGAGGATCGTCGTGACGATCTCGCGCAGGAGCAGGAAGCTCACGGGCGCATCGACACCCAGCAGGAAGTTCATCAGCGAGAAGCCGATCGTCGCCACCCCGGTCGCGATCGCCCCGACCGCCAGCGGCGTGACGCCCGCCTGCGGGTCGCGCAGCTCGCGGATGCGCCCGGCGCCGTAGCCGCAGACGATGTAGACCAGCGAGCTCAGGCCGAGCGTCTGCAGCAGCGCCATGTCCACGAACAGGCCCGCCACGAAGCCGAAGACCGCCCCGAGCACCGAGCCGCAGAGCAGGCCCACCGACATCACGACCAGCGGCGTGAGGTCGGCGTTCGTCCCCGCGATCGTGACCTGGGAGATCGCCGAGACCTGGAGCAGCACAGTCAGCAGACCGAGGCCGAGCAGGCGCAGCCCGAGCTTCGGGGTCAGCGCAGGCATGTGCTCGGCTTGTTGCCGTTGACGCGCTTGCTCAGCACCTGGACGAACTGGATCCGGCGCATGTTGACGAGCGGGTGGACATGGACCTTCTGGGCGTCGGTGCCCGGGTCCTGGACGGCCGTGACCTTGCCGATCGGCAGGTCCGGCGGGTAGATGCCCTGCACCCGTGAGGAGCAGAGGCCGGCCGACACGATCGAGTCGCCGGGGCGGATGTCGTCGTTGCGCGTCGTGTACTGCAGGATCAGGTCGTTGGGCTGGCCGACCTCGGTCTGGACGTCGCCGGTGGGCGACTGCGCCGTGTTGCGCGGCGGCTTGTTGTTGTGCGGGTCGGCCACGACCCGCGCCGGTACCGCCACCGTGTGATCCGTGATCAGCGTCACCTGGGCGGCGTCGCCCGTGACGTTCGTGACGCGACCGACCAGCGCGCCGCTGTTCTCGTCGGCGGCGATCACCGGCATGTCGACGCGCAGGCCCGCGCTGGAGCCCTTGTCGATGACGATCGTGGCGTACCAGAGCGTCGGCGAGGAGCCGATGACGCGCGCGGTGATGGGCTTGTAGGCGGCCAGCCCGCTGCCGTCGAGGTCGAGCAGGTGCTGCAGGCGCACGTTCTCGGCCGTTGCCCCGCGCTCGTTGACGAGGTCCTTGTAGAGCTGGTTGCGCTCCTTCGTCAGGCTGTTGACCTTGCCCTTGGCGCTGATCGTGTCGCCGGCCCAGCCGAAGAAGTCGCGGAAGGGCTTCAGGGCGCGGCTCGCGCCCTCCTGGACCGGGGAGACGACCTGAAGCACGCCGCGCTGGACGGAGTGCAGGCCGCCACTCGTCGACTCGCCGAAATAGGCGGTGAGAAGGATCAGGGAGCTGGCGACGAGCAGCGCGAGCACTGCCCGGCGGCGGCGGACGGTCTTGTCATACACGTGACAGGAGTCTCCAAGGCTAGGTCCCGGCGCGCTAGTAGCGGCGCCTGCGGTTGTTTCGGGAGTGCTTGTTTGCGCGGTGAATGACCTCGAACTCCTCGAGCGAGCGGCCCGATCCCACGGCGACGCAGGTCAGTGGCGATTCGGCAAGGTGCGAGGGCATCTGGGTCTCCTCCCGCAGGCGCTCGTCAAGCCCCTGAAGGAGCGAACCGCCGCCGGCGAGCATGATGCCCCGGTCCATGATGTCGGATGCGAGCTCCGGCGGCGTACGGTCCAGCGTCTCCTTCACCGCGTCGATGATCTGCGACAGCGGCTCCTCGAGCGCCTGACGGATCTCCTCCGAGGTCAGCACGACGGTCTTGGGAAGCCCCGAGACCATGTCGCGTCCGCGGATCTCCGCCTGCACTTCCTCCTCCATCGGGTACGCGGACCCGATCTCCAGCTTCACTTCCTCGGCCGTCTGCTGGCCGA
>JAWVFZ010000315.1:0-6765 GCA_033855555.1 Solirubrobacteraceae bacterium | reverse complement strand
GTGTGGCGCCACGGCGACTGGATCGAGATCACCGATCGCGGCACGGCGATCATCTACGGGCGCAGCGATTCGACGATCAACCGCGGCGGCGTGCGGATGGGCACCAGCGAGATCTACCGCGCGGTGCTCGCGCTCGACGAGATCACCGACGCGCTCGTGGTCGACCTCGACGGCCACATGCCGCTGTTCGTCGTGCTGGCCGAGGGCGCCGTGCTGGACGAGGAGCTGACGAAGAAGATCGCGCGGCGCATCCGCGAGGACTGCTCGCCGCGCCACGTCCCCAACGAGGTCCACGCGATCGCCGAGGTGCCGCGGACGCTGAGCGGCAAGATCCTCGAGGTCCCGGTCAAGAAGATCCTCATGGGCACGCCGCCCGAGCAGGCCGCAAGCAGGGACTCGCTGGCCAACCCCGCGGCGCTGGACGCCTTCACGGAGATGGCACGGCGGGCCTGAGGGTGCGGCGGAGGGTCGGAGGTCTGGTGGTCATCCTGGCGCTCGCCGTGCCGGCGGGCGCGTCCGCCGCCGCGGCGTTCCCGCGCGCGGTGATCACCTCGGGGCCGGCGGGCGAGGTGGAGACGAGCGACGCGACGTTCACCTTCGAGGCGTCGCAGCCGCCGCTGCTCAGCTCGGCCCATTTCGAATGCCGCGTGGACGGCGGCGGGTGGGCCGCGTGCGCGTCGCCGGTCGTCCTCGGCGGGTTCGGCGGCGGGTCGCACACGTTCGCCGTCCGCATGACCGGCGTCTTCGACGACCAGACGCCCGACGAGCGAACTTGGACCATTCGCCAGAAGACGGTGGCCGCGCCGCCGCCGCTCGCGCCCTCGCAGCAGCCGCCGCCCCCGCAGGACAAGCCCGCGCCGCGCCACGCCGTCGACGGCTGCGACCACGGCGCCGCAGGGCCGGGCCAGGCCACCGCGGCGCAGCTGCGCACCGCGACGATCTGCCTGTTCAACCGCGTCCGGGCCGAAAACGGCCTGCAGCCGGTGCGCCGCAGCGCCCGCCTCGGCGTCTTGGCGCAGGGCTACGCGGGCGTGCTCGCGCGGTTCAAGTTCTTCTCGCACACGAGCCCGACGGGCCGCACCTTCTCGCAGCGCGTGTACGGCGCGCGCTACGTGCGCGGCAGTGCGTGGGAGGTGGGCGAGATCCTGGCCTGGGCGCCGGGCCGGCCGACGCCGCACCGCGAGGTGCTCGCATGGATGCACAGCCCGCCACACCGGAAGATCATCCTGACGCCGTCGTTCCGCGACGTCGGGGTCGGGATCACGTTCGCCGCGCCGCGGCGCGGGGTCAGGCGCGGAGCGACGTACGTCGGCGAGTTCGGGCACGTGGGGTAGCTTGCGGGAATGGACGCCGACGCGGTCGAGCTGCGGGTGCTCGGGTGCCTGCTGGAGAAGCAGCGCACGACGCCCGATCAGTACCCGCTGACGCTCAACGCGCTGCGCCTCGCCTGCAACCAGGCGACCAACCGCGATCCGGTCGTCGACTACGACGAGGAGACGGTGCGTGGCGGGGTCGCGCGGCTGCGGCGCCGCGGCTGGGTGCGGTTCGCCAGCGGCCAGGGCTCGCGCTCGGCGAAGTATCGCCACCTGCTCGACGAGGCGCTGCGCCTCGACGGCGCCGAGCAGGCGATCCTCACGGTGATGCTGCTGCGCGGTCCGCAGACACCGGGCGAGCTCAAGGGCCGCGCCGATCGCCTGCACCACTTCGACGCGCTCGCGGACGTCGAGCGGACGCTCGAGCGGCTGATCGAGCGCGAGTATGCGGTCAAGTTCGCGCGCCGGCCGGGGCAGAAGGAGGATCGCTTCGGGCACCTGCTCGGCGAGGGCGAGGAGCCGGCGCAGCAGGCTGAGCCGGTTGCGCCCGAGCGCGAGGACCGGCCGCGGGCCGAGCCGGCGTCTGTCGCCGACCCGCTCGAGGAGCGCGTCGCGCGCCTCGAGCGCGAGGTGGCCGAGCTGCGCGCGCGCTACGCGGCGTCCGACACGGCCTGAAGCTCGCGCCGCATCGCCAGCTGCTCGAGCGCGCGCTCCTCGATCTGGCGCACGCGCTCCGGCGTGATGCCGAGCTCGCGGCCGATCCGCGAGAGCGGCTGCGGGTCCTGCTGGCCGTTGAGGCCGTAGCGCATCTTGATGATCTGGCGCTCGCGCTCGGGCAGCGTCTCGATCGTCTCGCGCACGGCGGCCTCGCGCAGCGTGATCTCGACCTCCTCCTCCGGAGCCGGGCCGGTGCCCGCGAGCAGGTCGCCGAAGGCGGTCGACTCCTCTTCGCCGACCGGGCGGTCGAGGCTCGTGACGACGCGCGAGGCGTCGCGCAGCTGGACGACCTGCGCGAGCTCGAGGCCGGCGGCCTCGGCGATCTCCTCGTCGGTCGGCGGCCGGTGCAGATCGCCTTCGAGCTTGCGCTGGGCGGCGGCCATCCTGCGCTCGCGCTGCGCGACGTGCGAGGGAAGGCGGATCGAGCGTCCGCGGTCGTCGAGGGCGCGCTGGATCGCCTGGCGGATCCACAGCGTCGCGTACGTGGAGAAGCGAAAGCCCTTGCGCCAGTCGAACTTCTCGACGGCGCGGATCAGCCCGAGGATTCCCTCCTGGATCAGATCGAGCAGAGCGAGGTCCCCGACGCCCTGGTACTTGCGGGCGATCGAGACCACCAGGCGCAGGTTGGCGTTGACCATCCGCTCCTTCGCGTCGAGGTCGCCGCGCTCGATCGCCTTCGAGAGCTCGATCTCCTCGGCCGGTGTCAGCAGCTTGTGGCGCGCGACCTCGTTCATGAAGAGCTGCAGGGCGTCGGTGGTCTGGTGGGCCAGCTCGTTGATCGAGACGCGCACCGGCTCCGCCCGGCGGCCGCTGCAGTCGACCACGGCGCCGCGCTCCTCGAGCAGATGGCAGAGGTCGGCGATCTCCTCCTCGGAGAGCTCGGCCGCGCGGGCGGCCGCATCGATCTCCAGAGGGCTGATTTCCTCGCCGAGTTCGGCCCGTTCGAGTAGTGCGCTGATATCTGGGTGCTGGATGTCCATGTCGTTCTCCGCGTTACCCCCGAGGGCGGTTCAGCCCAACATCAAGGTGTGAGACGGCGGGTAACGGTGTCTGCAAGGAGCCTACCCCTGCGCGTCAGTCGGACCCGGACCGGGTCGGCGGAAAGCAGGCCCTCATCGCGTAGGCGCTCGGCCTCGGCGCGCGCGCCCGCGTCCAGTTCGGCCGGGTCGAGTCCCTCGGCGAGGCGCAGCCCGAGCATGATCCGCTCGAACCGGCGCGTCTCGGCGTCGAGCTGCTCGCGGCCTGCGGCGGGCGTCACGCCGTTGCGCACGCGCGTCGCCCACGCCAGGGGGCGCTTGAGGTTCCACCAGCGCACGCCGGCGACGTGCGAGTGGGCCCCCGGCCCGGCGCCCCACCAATCGTGCCCGCGCCAGTAGCCCATGTTGTGCCGGCAGGGCTGGCCCCAGCTGGAGATCTCGTACCAGCCCAGGCCCGCACCGGCGAGGAGATCGTCGGCGAGCTCGTAGCGCCGCGCCAGCGCGTCGTCGTCGGGCTCCGCCACCTCGCCTGCGCGCACGCGCGCGTGCAGGCGTGTTCCGGGCTCGACGATCAGCGCGTAGGCGCTCACGTGCTCTGGCGCGAGCGCGAGTGCCGAGCGGACGCTGTGCTCCCAGTCGCCGTCGCTCTCGCCGTCGGCGCCGTAGATCAGGTCGACGCTCACCTGCTCGAAGCCTGCCGCGCGGGCATCGGCAACGGCCTCGGCGGCGCGCCCGGGGGTGTGGACGCGGTCCAGCTCGGCGAGCACGTGGCCACTGGCGGACTGCATTCCGAACGAGATCCGGTTGACGCCGGCCTCGCGCGCGCCCTCCAGCCAGTCGCGCGTCGCGCTCTCCGGGTTGGCCTCGCTCGTCACCTCGGCGCCGGGCGCCAGCTCGATCGCGCCGAGGATCTCGCGCAGCTCGCCGGGATCGAGCAGCGAGGGCGTCCCGCCGCCTATGAACACCGTTTCGGCAGGGCGGCCGCCGAGCTGGCGCCGCGCGAAGTCGAGCTCCTGGGCGACCGCGCCCGCGAAGCCCTCGCGCCCCTGGGTGGAGACGTAGGTGTTGAAGTCGCAGTAGCCGCAGCGCACCGCGCAGAACGGCACGTGGACGTAGATCCCGAGGGGCGGAGCCATCGCTCATGGACTGTAGGGTCCCGGCGATGCGTGGAGCCCTCCGTGGCGTCCTGGCGGTCGCCATCACCCTGTCGCTTCTCGCGGCCACCGGCTGCGGCAACGACACCAAGCCCAAGAACGACTACGTGGCCGCGGTCAACAAGGCCCAGGCGGACTTCGTCGCGGTCGTCGATGACACCCAGGCGCGGCTCGCGCAGAACACCCAGGACTCCGAGACCGCGACCAGCCTCGACGGCATCCGGACCGCGGCGGCCGGCGCGGTGCAAGAGCTGCGCGCGGTGAAGCCTCCCAGCGGCGTCGGTCCCCTCCACGCCAAGCTGATCCGGGAGGCGCAGGGTCTCGTCGTCGCCTTCCGCAAGGCGGCAGACGCCTACCGCTCGGGCACGTCCGCCCGGATCCTCAAGGCCAAGGTCGACCTGAAGAACGATGTCGCCAGGGTCAACACGCAGATCAACGCGACGATCCAGGAGCTGAACAGCAAGCTGCGGGGCTAGCCACCCGGCCCGTACACGTCGTCGAGCACCGGCGCCAGATCGAGGTCCGGGAACTGCTCGGCGAGCCGCTGGGACGCCTCGCCCCGGGTGGCGCCCGAGACCGCCATCTCGATGGCGGCGAGCCGCGGCGGGCTCGCGCCGGGGGGGCTCGGGGACTGCTCGGCGGCGGGTGCGGCTTCGACCCGGCCGGCGAGGTCGTCGAGCGTTGCCGACAGCTCGTCGAGGCGCCGTCGCGCCTCCTCGGCGCGGGCCGTGACGGCGTCGACGACAGTCAGCAGGCGGGCGGCTGGATCAGGCGCTGGTGACTCCATCCGGGCGCGATCCTTGCACAGCGCGGGCCGCGTATCTTGCGTTGCATGTCGCCGTTCTGGATCTGGACGCAGGCCGCTGTCGTGGTGTTCGTGCTCGCCGGCATCGTGATCGCGATCGTCAAGCTCGTCTGAGCCGGCGCAGCCACGGCGGGCGCGGCAGCGGCGGCGGCGAAGCGGGTAGCGGGGTCCCGTCGAGGATTGCTAGAGGCACGGCCCGGGCGTGCCAGTCGGCGCGATCGCCCAGGCCGGCCTCCTCGAGCTCTGGGCCGATGCTGGGCGGGCGCCGAGGGCCGGCTCCATGGCCGTCGGAGGCGATGTCGTGAACGAGCCCCTGCTCGAGCAGCTCGCGCGCGAACACCTTGACGCCGCGGCCGAAGCGGCCGACGAGCGCACCGGCCGTGATCGACGTCAGCATCCCGGCGTCGACGAAGGAACGCAGCCGCTCGCGATCGCGCTGGAAGGCGGGACAGCGCTCGGGGTGCGCCAGGAGGATGCGGTGCCCGCGCGCGACGAGCCCGTGCAGGATCGCGTCGAAGCCCGCCGCCGCCGGCGAGAACGGGCACTCGACGAGCAGGTAGGGGCCGCCGCCGAGCCGCAGGGCGATGAGCTCGGAGTCCTCGAGGTCGCCCGCGCGCGTCATCGCGACCTCGGCGCCCGGGCGGACCTCGAGGTCCAGGCCTTCAGCTTCCAGCGCCTCGTTGACGCGCGCCACGCCGTCGGCCACGACGCGCGAGTTGACGTTCGGCCAGTCCCAGCTGACGTGCGGCGTCGCGACCACCGTGCGCGTGCCGGCCGCAGCCGCCGCGCGGCACAGCGCGAGGCTGTCCTCCAGTGTCTCGGGACCGTCGTCGATGCCCGGGAGCACGTGGCAGTGCAGGTCGATCACGCACTAGAGTCTGGCCGATGTTCGGCTCGATCGTTGTCGGCACGGATGGGTCGGACACCGCGAAGGAGGCCGTGCGCCAGGCCGTGGAGCTCGCGAGTTCCGTCGGCGCCAGGATGCTGCTTGTCAGCGCCTACCAGCCGGTTTCGGGCCTGCGACTGCGCGACGAGGTCGCCGAGATGCCCGAAGACGTCCAGTGGATGGTCAACCCTCGCGAGGACGTCGACACGACGCTGCACGACGCAGCCGGTCTGGCGAGGGCCGCGGACGTACCGGTCGAGACGTTCGCGCGTCAGGGCGACCCGGCCGACGCGATCCTCGATGTCGCAGAGGAGCAGGACGCCGACCTCATCGTGATCGGCAACAAGGGCATGACGGGCGCCAAGCGGTTCCTGCTCGGCTCGGTGCCCAACAAGATCAGCCACCACGCCCCCTGCTCGGTGCTGATCATCCGGACGACGTAACGGCGCTCAGCGGGTGGCGGTCCCCAGCACGTGGGGGAGGCCGTTGAACGTGAACCGCTCGACCGCGCCGACCGTGAAGCCCGCGCCGGCGATCGCCGCGAGCGTGTCGCGCGACAGGTGGCAGCCCCCGGCCAGCGGCGGGTAGACGGTGGCATCGAGCGCGCGCTGCACGGCGCGCCGGGCGCCATGGCCCACGACGTGCTCGTAGAAGCGCAGCTCGCCGCCCGGGCGCAGGACGCGCCGCGCCTCGGCGAGTGCCGCGCCCTGGTCGGGCACGGTGCAGAGGACAAGGCTCATGACGACGGCGTCGGCCTCGCCGTCGCCGAGCGGCAGCGCCTCGGCCGTGCCGTCGAGGAGCCGCACGCGATCGCCCGGCGCGTGCTCGGCCAGCGCACGCAGCCGTGGCTCGGGTTCCACGGCGACAATCTCTTCGACGGCGAGGGGATAGCGCGCGAAGTTGCGCCCGTCCC
>JAWVFZ010000314.1:0-4451 GCA_033855555.1 Solirubrobacteraceae bacterium | reverse complement strand
GGATGTTCTTCTTCGGCTTGCGGCGGCCGGCGCGCGGGCGCTTCGGGGCTGGCATCGACTACTTCTTCCCTGCCTTCTTCTTGCCGGCGACCGACATGCGCTTGGGACCCTTGCGCGTACGGGCGTTCGTCTTTGTCTTCTGCCCGCGGACGGGCAGACCGCGCCGGTGGCGCAGGCCGCGGTAGCAGCCGATCTCCATGAGGCGCTTGATGTTCTGCGACCGCTCGCGGCGCAGGTCGCCCTCGACCGTGAGGTCGTCGACCTTCTGGCGAAGCTTGGCGACCTCGTCCTCGGTCAGGTCGCGCACGTAGGTGTCGGGCGAGATCCCGAGCTCGGCGAGCATCTCGTTGGCGGACGACCGCCCGATCCCGAAGATGTACGTGAGGCCGACCTCGACGCGCTTGTTGAGCGGGATGTTGATCCCGGCGATGCGAGCCATCTAGCCGATCACCCCTGTCGCTGCTTGTGACGCGGGTTCTGACAGATGACAAGGACCCGGCCGTGGCGCCGGATGATCTTGCATTTCTCGCACATCGGCTTCACCGACGGTCGTACCTTCATGGTCCCTTTCGAAGAGTTGTGTCCGGTGGCGCGGCTCTGGCAGCCGTGAAGGCTGCCGCTACCTCGTCACGGAGCGCACGCATGCGAACAGGCCGCAGCACGCGCGAGAGATCACTATAGCGAATGCCTCTGCTCGGCAGATCTTGGCGCGTAGGCACTCAAAAGACTGTCGATCTGCGCGATCCTCGTGCGTCGGAGAGATGAAACGGTTCCCAACCCAGGAGGCCCTAATGGCCAGATACATGATGCTGCTCTTCATCCCCGAGGGGCGCTCGAACGAGGAGTACGCGGCCGAGTCGCCGAAGTGGATGTCCTACACGCAGGACCTGCACGACTCGGGCGCGTTCGTGTCAGGAGATGCGCTGCAGGGCAACGAGACGGCCACGCTGCTGCGCGTCCGCGACGGCGAGACGCAGCTCACCGACGGCCCGTACGCCGAGGCCAAGGAGTACCTCGCCGGCTACTACGTGATCGAGGCGCCGGACCTCGACGCCGCGCTCGCGTGGGCGGCGAAGGTGCCCAACGCCGTCTACGGCACCGTCGAGGTGCGCCCCGTGATGGACGTCGGGGCGGCAACGACCGCGTGATCGAGAGCGGGCACCGCGGCGCCGTCGAGCGGGCCTTCCGCGAGGAGGCTCCCGCGGTCCTCGCCACCCTGATCCGCCACGTCGGCGACTTCCAGCTCGCCGAGGACGCGTTGCAGGATGCCTTCGCGGCGGCCGTGGCGACATGGCCGCGCGACGGCGTCCCGGCGAGCCCGGGAGCGTGGATCACGACCACGGCGCGCCGCAGGGCGATCGACCGCCTGCGGCGCGACCGTGCGGTCGCCGATCGCGTCGAGCGCCTCGGCGTGCTGACCGAGCGTCACGCCGCGGCGGAACCCGAGGAGCGAGTCGAGTCGGCCGTCGGCGACGACCGCCTGCGCCTGCTGTTCACCTGCTGCCACCCGGCGCTGTCGATGGACGCGCGCGTCGCGCTGACCCTGCGGATGCTCGGCGGCCTGACCACTTCCGAGGTCGCGCACGCCTTCCTGGTCGCCGAGCCGGCGATGGCCCAGCGGCTCGTGCGCGCGAAGCGCAAGATCGCCGCGGCCGGCATCCCCTACCGCGTGCCGGCGGACGAGGAACTGCCCGAGCGCACGCGCGGCGTCCTTGCGGTCGTCTACCTGATCTTCAACGAGGGCTACGAGGCCAGCGCGGGCGACCGGCTCGTGCGCGGCGAGCTCTGCGGCGAGGCCATCCGCCTCGGGCGGCTGCTCGTGCGCCTCATGCCCGACGAGCCAGAAGCGAGCGGCCTGCTGGCACTGATGCTCCTCCACGACGCGCGGCGCGAGGCCCGCCTCGACGCGCACGGGCGGTTCGTCGCCCTCCCCGACCAAGACCGGGCGCTCTGGGACGGCGGGCGCATCCGCGAAGGCGAGCGCACGCTCGAAGCCGCGCTGCGACTCGGGCGCCCGGGGCCGTTCCAGATTCAGGCGGCGATCGCCGCCCTGCACCTGCAGCCCGAGACCGACTGGGCGGAGATCGCGGCGCTGTACGGGACGCTGGCGCGGATTGCTCCCTCGCCGGTCGTGGAGATCAACCGCGCGGTCGCCGTCGGCTTCGCCGAGGGCCCGGAGGCCGGGCTGGAGATCCTGGAAGGCCCGCTGGGCGATCCGCGCGTCCGCGCCTACGCCCCGCTTCACGCTGCCCATGCAGAGCTCCTGCGCCAGGCCGGCGAGCTTGCCGCCGCCGGCGCCGCCTACTCGCTGGCGATCGAGGCGTCCGACAACGCGGTCCAGCGCGCCGAGCTCACTCGGCGTCGTGCCACGGCGTGAGCACGCGCGGCCCGTCCGCGGTGACCGCGACCGTGAACTCGAAGTGGGCGGCAAGCGAGCCGTCCTGGGAGAAGATCGACCAGCCGTCGTCGCCCATGCGGACCGTGTGGCGGCCGGCGTTGACCATCGGCTCGACCGCGAGGACCATGCCCTCCTCGAGCTTGGGACCGCGGCCCGGCTCCCCGTAGTTGGGGATCTGGGGCTCCTCGTGCATGCTGCGCCCGATGCCATGGCCGACGAGCGACCGCACAACGCTCAGGCCGGCGTCCTCAACGGTCGCCTGAACCGCGTGTGACACGTCGCCGAGGCGCTTGCCCGGCGCGCACTGCTCGACGGCGTCGAACAGCGACTGCTTGGTGACGTCGAGCAGCTTGGAGGCGATCGGCGTGACCGGGCCGACCGGGAACGTGCGCGCCGCGTCGGCGACCCAGCCGTCCTTGATGACGCCGATGTCGATGCTGATGATGTCGCCGCGCTGAAGCTTGTAGGGCCCGGGGATGCCGTGGACGACCATCGAGTTGGGCGACGCGCAGATCGACCCGGGAAAGCCGCGATAGCCCTTGAAGGCCGGCTCCGCACCCTGGGAGCGGATGAACTTCTCGGCCGCCTCGTCGAGGTCCTTGGTCGAGACGCCCTCGCGGACCTTGCCCTGCACCAGCTGGAGGGTCCTGACCAGGATCGACCCGGCCGCGGCCATCCTGTCGATCTCCTCTGCTGACTTCTTGATGATCACAGCTTGATGATCACAGCTCGTCTTCGAGGCGCAGCGTCGCAATCGTCGCCCGGATGTGGTCGTGGACCTCCGTGGGCGAACGGCGGCCGTCGAAGCGCTTGAGGACGCCGCGGTCCTCGTAGTAGGCGACCAGCGGCGCGGTCTGCTCGTGATAGACCGCCAAGCGGTTGCGTACGACGTCCTCGGCGTCATCGTCGCGCTGGACGAGCCGCGAGCCGTCCTGGTCGCAGACGCTGTCGTGCTTGGGCGGGTCGGAGTAGATGTTGTAGACGTGGCCGTTCTTCTGGCACACCCGGCGCCCGGAGATGCGCTTGACAACCTCTTCGTCGGGCACGTCGACCAGTAGCACTGCGGTGATCGAGCGGCCCTTCTCCTTCATGGCCCGCTCCAGCGCCTCGGCCTGCTGGGGGGTGCGCGGGAAGCCGTCGAGCAGGAATCCGTCAGCGCACTCTGGACCCTCCATGCAGGCGAGGATCATCTTGATGATCAGGTCGTCGGGGACCAGATCGCCACGGTCCATGTACTTCTTGGCCTTCTTGCCGAGCTCCGTGCCCTCCTTCACCGCGGCGCGCAGCATGTCGCCGGTCGCGATGTAGGGCAGGTGGAAGTCGTCGGTCAGGCGTGCGGCCTGCGTGCCCTTGCCTGCGCCGGGCGGTCCCAGCAGGATGAGGTTGAGCTCCGACACGAGGGCGATCGAGGACTTCGAATCCGCACCGTGATCACGGCGCTCGAAGCGCGGCATGCTACTTCAGGAAGCCCTCGTAGTTGCGCATCATCAGCTGCGCCTCGAGCTGTTTCATGGTGTCCAGCGCGACGCCGATGACGATGAGCAGGGATGTTCCGCCGAAGAAGAAGTTCGCGTTGGTCTGCGCGATGAGAATTGTCGGCAGCGCCGCGACAGCCGCCAGGAAGATCGCCCCGGGGAACGTCAGCCGCGCGAGGATGCGATCCAGGAACTCGGCCGTGGGCCTGCCTGGCCTCACCCCTGGGATGAACCCGCCGTACTTCTTGAGGTTGTCGGCCTGGTCCACGGGGTTGAACGTGACCGCCGTGTAGAAGTACGTGAAGACGATGATCATCAGCGTCTCGCCGATGACGTAGGGCGCATTCTGCGGGCTGAAGAAGTTCGCGATCGAGCGCGTCGCGGGCGAGTTGATCAGCTGGCCGACGGTCGGCGGGAAGGCCATGATCGACGCCGCGAAGATGACCGGGATGACGCCCGCCATGTTGACCCGCAGGGGCAGGTAGGTCTGGCCGCCCTGCGTCATGCGCCGGCCGATCACGCGCTTGGCGTACTGGATCGGGATCCGGCGCTGGCCTTCCTGGACGAAGACGACGCCC
>JAWVFZ010000313.1:0-8080 GCA_033855555.1 Solirubrobacteraceae bacterium | reverse complement strand
GCGTTCGACGCCGACATCGACTGGGACATCGAGCGCGTCCAGGGCGCCAGCGGCATGATGGGCGGCGGGCTCTTCAATACGACCCTGAAGGGCTCCGGCTACGTCGCCGTGCTGTCCGACGGTCCGCCCGTGATGCTCGACGTCGCGAGCGCGCCGACCTTCGCAGACGCGCAGGCGGCGATCACCTGGTCGCAGGGCGTGACGACGTCGCTGAAGACCGACTTCAAGATGAAGAACCTGATCGGCCGCGGCTCGGGCGAGACCATCCAGATGGCGTTCGCGGGCAGCGGCTGGGTGCTGGTGCAGCCCAGCGAGGGCCGGATCGACGCCGCGCAGGGCGGCGGCGGCGGTGGTGGCGGCGGGCTGAGCAATCTGCTTGGTGGCTGAGGTCGCCTGGCCAAGCGGAGGTCGCGCGCTGGTACAAAGGCACTTCATTCGGTAAAGTCTTGGGTGTATGGACGACACCTGTCCCGTCTGTCGCACCGCGGAGATCGTCTGCGGCAAGTGGACCCTTCTGCTGGTGCGAGACCTTTCCGAAGGCCATTCGCGCTTCTGCGAGCTCGAGCGCTCGCTCGCGGGCATCAGCCCGCGCACGCTCTCGCTGCGCCTGCGCGCGCTTGAGGAGGAGGGCATCGTGGAGCGCCACACCTACCCCGAGGTTCCGCCGCGCGTCGAGTACGCGCTGACCGACAAGGGCCAGGCGCTGCTCCCGATCATCGACTCCATGCGCCACTACGGCAAGAGCTGGCTCGGCGCCGACTGCGCGCAGACCGCGGCCGTCGAGCCGCACGTCGTCGCGGCGGCCTGACGCTCCTCACCGAAACTCGGGACGGCCGGCTGAGTTCCGGGGGCCATGGCACGACGCCCTGCAGACGTTGATCGCATCGCGCGCGAAGCTACCCTGGGCCCGGTGCCCGCCACGGCCCTGACACGCCGCCGTGCGCTCGCTCTCGGCGCGGCGGCCGGGACCGGAGTGCTGCTGGGCCCGCGCCTGCCCGCCGCGCAGGCGCGGAGCGCCACGGGCTTCTCGCTGGCTGTCGGGCCCGCGGACTTCGGGCGCGTGATTGCGGCGCCGCGGCGCTTCCAGATCATCGGCGCGCACGCCGACGGCGTCGAGGTGCGCACGCGCCCGCGAGGCGGGCAGTGGGGCGCGTGGGCGCCGCTGCGCGCTTCCGGCGCGCACGGGCCGGACAGTCCGCTGCGCGCCACGGCGTCGGACCCGGTCTGGGTCGGTGACGCCGACGAGCTCCAGCTGCGCGGCCGTCGCCGCGCGCTGCGCCTGCAGTTCGTCGCGGTCCCGGCCGCCGCGCGCCAGCGCCACGTCGCCGCACGCAGCGCGCAGGTCGACGGAGCGCCGGCCATGATCACGCGCGCCCAGTGGGGTCCCGGCTTCAAGGCGCGCGTGGCCCCCAGCTATGGCGAGGTGCAGATGGCGTTCGTGCACCACACCGTCAACGCCAACGACTATGCGCCGCAGGACTCCGCCGGGATCGTCCTCGGGATCGCCAAGTACCACCGCGACCACAACGGCTGGAACGACATCGGCTACAACTTCCTCGTCGACAAGTACGGCCAGATCTTCGAGGGCCGGGGCGGCGGCATCGACCAGGCCGTGATCGGCGCGCAGGCCGAGGGCTGGAACCGCGTGTCGACCGGCGTCGCCAACCTCGGGACGTTCTCCGACGTCGCGCAAACTCCCCAGGCGATCGACGCGATCTCGCGGCTGCTCGCCTGGAAGATGACGCTGCACGCCATCCCGTGCGAGGGGACCGTCGTCGTGACCTCCGGCGGCGGCTCGACCAACCGCTACAAGTACGGCACGCAGGTCACGATGCAGCGCATCAGCGGCCACCGCGACGGCTGCTCCACCGAGTGCCCGGGCAACGCGCTCTACGCCCAGTTGCCGGAGATCCGCTCCGGCGCCGCGGCCCGCGCCGGCTCGCTCCCCGCGCCGGCGCTGCGCCTGACCTGCGTCGCGCAGGCAGCCGCGGTCGGCTACGGCCAGGATGCGGTGTTCACCGGCGCCGCGATGGGCACCGAGGCTCCCGCCGCCGGGGTCAAGGTGAGCGTGCAGAAGGTGGGCAACAGCGGCACGTGGGTGACGGTCGCGCGCGCAACCACGGCGTCCGACGGTACGTGGAGCGCACGCGTGCCTTGGGTGCGGACGGGCCGCGTGCGCGCGACGATCACCGGCGCGACCTCGCCTTCGACGACGGTGACCGTCGTGCCGCTGCTGCAGGCTCGCTCCCTGACGAAGCGTGTGAAGGCCGGGGGGTCTGCGACCGTGAGCGGCACCATCCGGCCGGCCGCGGCCGTGCGGGTGCTTGTCGAGCGCAAGGACAGTCGCGGGCGCTGGCGCCGCGTCTCGGAGTCCCGAGTCAAGGTGAGCAAGCAGAGCTTCACCGCGCACCTCAGCCTGAAGAGCGCGGGCCTCTACCGGCTGACGCCGCGCACCGGCAGCACGGCCAGTCCCGTCGCCGCGCCTGCGCTGTATGTCCGCGCGGTGCGGTGAGAGCCGTCGTCGCGGGAGTTGCGTGCGACGTTGTCGGCGAATAGCGCCGACAACGTCCCATCGACGAGCAACGGTCGTGCGGTGAGGCCAGGCCTGTCCCTTCCCTCACCGGCAGGCAACCGCGCGGGGCGCCCGCCAAAACGAACCGCGCTGAGCGCCGGCGAGTAGACCTACAGCCCGGCCGGATGCCGCACGACGAAGCCGTCCGTCGAACGCTCGGCCGGCTGCCAGCGCGTCCCGGCCTTGCTCTGACCGCTGGTATCGAAGCGCACGCCGGCGACGGTGAGGAAGGTGTGGTCGGCGTTGGCGTAGACGGTGATCCAGGTGCCGGCGCCCGCATCGCCCCAGGACTCCAGGCCCGTCGAGTCCAGCGTGTAGTCGAGCAGGCCCGCGCCGTGGAGGGCGTAGCTGACCGAGCCCGAGCAGTCGTAGGCGGTGTCGTCGAAGCTCTTGTGCCCGCCGCCGTAGCGGTAGGGCAGCGTCGCGATCCGGTTGGCGGCGGTGAACAGGTCGACGACCGCCTTCGGGGCGCCGACGGGCGGCGTCGCGGTGCCGTCGGTGTTGAGGGTCGCCGTCACGCCGAGCGCCGGCGGGGGAACGCTGGCCGACGCGCCGAGCACGCTGCGCAGCCCCGGAAGGTCGCCGCGGTCGACGCGGCCGTTGACGCGGCGGTGGGCGGAGCGCTCCCACTCGCGCAGCGCGAGCTGCGTCTTCGGGCCGAACGTGCCGGTCAGCGGGACGGGATGGCCGAGGCGGGTGAGCGCATCCTGGAGGATCTTGACGTCGTGGCCGCTCATACCGCGCTTCAGCGGCACGCGGTCACCGAGATGCTGTGCCGAGCTGGTCCCGTAGGCGAGCCCGCCCGGCGATGCGGCACGCGCGGCCGCGCCTGGCGTGAGAGCCAGAGCGAGGGCACAGACGACGACGGACCGGCGCATGTGACGACGGTCGGCACGTGCCCATATCCGGCCAGCCCGAGGGCGGCGGATGTGCAGGTTGGGGGCCGCGAGGGCGCAGCCTGAGCCGGTGAACCTGCAGCTTTGCCATGTTTGGGCAGGTTCGTGCAGCGTGAAGGAGAGCCGGCCTGGGGCGGCGAACCGCTCCATTCGTGCGCAACGCCCGACTCCATCACGCGCTCCACGCCTTCGCCGACGAGGCCGCCACGCGGCTGGCCTCCGACGCCGCGGACGGAGCCGAGGTTCCCTTCGAGGTCGTCGAACAGCGTCGTGCCCGGCGCACGAGCCTCTACTGCTACCGCCCGCTGACGGGCGCGTTCATCGACGAGCGGCTGTCGATCCTCGGCGGCCTGCCGACCTACGTTCCCGCGGTCCACGCCCTCGCCGCGACGAGCGGCGTCGGCGCCTACCTGGAATCCCGCGGTGAGCTGGTCCCGCGCGACCCGCGCGAGCGCGCCGAGGATGCGCTGCGGCTGTTCCTCGCGCAGGTCTTCGAGGACTCCAGCGACTTCGTCCTCACCACCGAGCGCTTCGAAGGCGCCTACGGCGCGCTCGAGAGCGTCGTCTGCGAGGGCCGCACGGAATCGGTCGTCGTCGCGCCGCTGCTGGGCGTCGACCTGGGCTCCGACGAGCTCGACATGGGCGATGGGCTCGTGCTGGTACGCGGCGAGGCGCTCCCCGACCCCCCGGTCGAAGCCGACGTCTTCGCCGTCCTGTCCTGGGAGGCGGCGCCCGGCGACGCGGCGCCGGTCGACCATGCGCGCGTGCGCCTGCGCCGGCTGCTCACCGCGCTGCGCCTCTACGACTCGGGCGTCCCGGCCCTCGGCGCCGCCGCCTGGGCGCGCACGGCGGGCGGCCCGTGGCAGATGGTGGTGCTCGGCTCCTCGGGCGTCCCGCACGGGCTGGTCTCGATCCCCGCCGCGCAGGAGGACGAGCTGCGCGCGTTCTGCAGCCTGATCGCGCGCCGGACGCCACGTGCCGGCGAGCTGGCCTGGGCGCTGCGCCGCTTCGAGCTCGGCCTCGAGCGGCCCTCGGCACGCGATGCGCTGACCGACCACCTGCTTGCGCTGCGCGCGCTGCTGGAGCCCGAAGGGCCGTCCAGCGGGCGCCTACCCGGCCGGCTGGCAGCGCTCTGCGCGATGCCCGACGAGCGCCACGCGCTTGCCGAGCGCGCGGCTCACGCGGCGTCGCTGGAACGCGCGATCGTCGCCGGGCTGGCCCCGGACGGCGACGCTGTGGACGCGCTCTGCGGTGAGCTGGGCGGCCACCTGCGCGCGCTGCTGCGCGATGTCCTCTGCGGCCACCTTGACTCCGACCTGCGCGAGGTCGCCGACCATCTCCTGCGCTCAGGCGAACAGGTGGGCGTGCACCGCGACGAGGCCGTCGACGTCATGGACGTCGCCCTCGAGCAGCGGGACGAGCACCGGCTCTAGGTCGCCGGTCTCGCGCTTCAGCCGCTTGATCGATGCCTGGTCGCGGCCTGCCAGGACGCGCGTCTCGTCCCAGGTCTGCACGACCTTCGCCGCGAGCTTCGCGTCGCCCAGGGTCTCGGCGATCGCCGCCTCGTCGGCGGGCTCGGTGCCGAACGGCTGCACCCTGTTGACGATCAGTCCGCCGAACGGCATCCCTGCGTCGCGCAGCTTGCCGCGGAAGAAGATCGCCTCCTCGACGGGCTCGCGCTCGGGCGACGTGATCACCAGGAACGTCGTGGCCGGATCGGCGAGCAGCGCCTTGACCCCCTTGGTGCGCTCCTTGAAGCCTTCGATGAGGCCTCCGAGCGACCGGAAGAACACGCTGAGGTCCTGGAGCAGGTCGACCCCTGTCACGCGCTTGAGGACGCCGAAGACGACACCGGTCCCGCGCCCCACGACACGGGCGGCGAGCCCGGTGGGCGCGAGCAGCACGCGCAGCGCGCGGCCCTCGAAGAATCCCGTGAGCCGGTCGGGCGCGTCGAGGAAGTCCAGGGCGTTGCGGGACGGCGGCGTGTCGAGCACGATCACGTCGAAGCCGCCCTCGCGATCGAGCTCGTAGAGCTTGGCGATCGCGGTGAACTCCTGCGAGCCGGCGACGGCGCCGGAGAGCTCCTGGTAGATCCGGTTGGCGAGGACCTCGTCGCGCGCCTTCTCGTCCGGTGCGAGCCGGCCGATCAGCTCGTCGAACGTCCGCTTGGCGTCGAGCATCATCGCCCACAGCTCGCCCTTCATCTCGATGCCGTGCCCTGCGAAGCGGTTCGCGTCCACCAGCCGCGGCTCGTTGCCGAGATCCTCGAGGCCGAGCGAGTCGGCGAGCCGCTTGGCGGGATCGATCGTGACAACGGCGACCTTGCGCCCTTCCGCCGCGAGCCCCATCGCCAGGGCAGCCGAAGTCGTCGTCTTGCCGACGCCGCCCGAGCCGGCGCAGATCACGATCCGCTTGCCCTCCAGGCGCTTGGCGATCACAGCGAGCGCTCCAGCCGGTCGGCCAAGCCTGCGATCGCCGCGCCGTCGAGCTCGGCCACGTGCAGCTGCGGCAGCGTCGAGCACGGGACGCCGTCGAGCCCGCGGCGCAGGCGCACGAGCTGGGCGCGGTGTGCGCGGGCGCGGGCGTGGCTCCAGCGCGCGGCTCGCACCGGCTCCGAGTCGGCGCGGCGCAGGGCGGCGGCGTCAGCGGCCGTGAAGTGCGAGCGTGCCACCCCGTTGACGACCACGCGCGCGACCTCGAGTCCCATGCGCTCGCGCAGGGCGCGGCACAAGGCGAGCGTCTCGTTCACGGGCATCTCCTCGGGGCTGGCGACGGCGATGACGCCGGTGCGCGCGGGATCGGCGAGCATCGCGTGGATCGTACGGCCCTGCCTCGCGACGGTCCCCACGCGCGCGGTCTCGGCGAAGGTCCGCGGCGCCTCGAGGATCGCGAGCCCGTGCCCGGTGGCCGGGGCGTCGAGGATCACGAGGTCATAGGGCTCGGCGCCGGGGGTGCGGCGCGGGTTCTGCGTGAGCTCCCACACCTTCCCGACGCTGACCAGCTCGCGCATCCCGGGGGTGGCGGCGGCGAAGACCGTGAACATCCGCGACTGCGCCAGCACGTCGGCCAGGGGGCCCGGGAGCTGGTCGCGCAGGTACTCCTCGAGCGCGTCGCCGGGGTCGATCGAGATGTGGTGCAGGCCGGGCGCGAGCTCGTTCTCGGCATAGCGGCCGGCGAGGGGCAGGCGGGCCTCGTCGAGCACCCGCGTGACGTCGTCGCGCGCGGCGACCTCGGCGACGATCGTCCGCAGCCCGCGCCGCGCGGCCACCACCCCGACCGCCGCAGCCACCGTCGACTTCCCGACGCCGCCCTTGCCGGTGACGACGACGAGCTTCTTGTCGAGGGGGCTCAGACCTCGCCGTCCCAGTAGCCCACGGGATCGACGCGGAAGCGCACGCCGAGGTACCGCAGGTCGACCCTGTTGGAGTCGGGATAGAAGGTCATGTCGGCGGGCTCGACCTCGCTGTAGGCGAGCAGCTCCAGCCCGTCGCCGCCGGCGAGGAACTGATGCGCCACGCGGCTGCCCGACGGCCGCGAGATCACGCTCCCCGGGCGGACCGGATGCTCCTCGTCGCCGAGCCGTAGCGTGCCGTCGCCGCGCAGCACCACGAACAGCTCCTCCTCGGCCGAGTGGCAGTGAAACGGGTACGAGCGCTTGCCCGCATCGACCTCGATCAGCCCGAGGCCGGTCCGGCGCGCTCCGAGGTGATCGCCGATCCCGCGGCGCACCATCCCGAACGGACCGTTGCGGTGGGGCTCGGCGGGGACCTCGCGCGCGCGCATGACGTGCGCGGGGCGGGGGCTTGGCTGGGCGCGCTCGACCGGCCCCGCGTCGGCCTCGAAGAGCCACTGGTGCTTCGTCTCGGCCGGCAGCGTGACACCGCCGATGCGGACGACGCCGGGGCGCGGCAGGTGCACGAGCTCGATGTCGATGCGCGGACCAAACGCGAGCACGTCGATCCCGTCCTCGCCGCCGATGATCGTGTGGGCGCCGCCCTTGGGCCTGGCATAGGCAACGTCGCCGGCGCCGATCTGCGTGGTTGCTCCGTCCTCCCACCACAGCCCGTCGCCGCGGACGACGTAGAAGAACTCCTCCTCGGCCGTGTGGACGTGGGCGGGCGTGGACTGCTCGCCGGGCGCGACATCGATGCGGCTCATCGCGAGCCGGACCCCCTCGACGTTTCGCCAGCGGGCGTTCATCGGGCCCAGCTCGTGATGCTCGATCTCGAGGTCGTCCCAGTGCGTCAGCGCCTCCATTCCGTCCGGAGGTTATGGGAAGGAGGGACAGGCACAACGGCGAAAGACGCGGGCGTGAGCGGTTTCCCGCCCACTCCTCGACCAATCGGAGTCAGCCCAGTGGAGAGCGTGCAGCAAGACAGGGCGAAGGTGATCGTGTTCGCCAACCAGAAGGGCGGGGTCGCCAAGACGACGACGACCCTGAATCTGGCCGTGGCCTTCGCGGAACGCGGCGCCCGCGTGCTGTGCGTCGACATGGACCCCCAGGGCAACCTGACCATGTCGCAGGGCATCGACCCGGATTCGCTGGAGAAGTCGATGTACGACGTGCTCGTCTACGACACGTCGATCCGCGAGGTCATCAAGAAGCGCGAGA
>JAWVFZ010000312.1:0-12632 GCA_033855555.1 Solirubrobacteraceae bacterium | reverse complement strand
GGACGGAAGGCCTAGCGGTAGTTCCTAGGGACGTTGCTCATCGACCCGTCGGGCGTCAGGTCTTTCATTGCCACGTCTGCGCGCTTTGCACGCGGGGCGGGGGGTGTGGGTGGCGTGCCGCGCGGTTGTCTGTGGCGGGCTTGGCGTTGGTTGCTTGCATTGAGGGAGAAGGGGGTCGGCGGTGTGGTCTTCTGGGCCGGATCTTGGTCGCATATCGACCAGCATCCGGCCCACAACGTGCCGGGCGAGCGCATAGGTAACGAACATCCCGATGGGGGGAACCTTCGTTACTCAAGCGGCCCGGCAGTCGCGCTCGAGCCAGCCGCTTTCTCTCGATGCCAGCAGCCAACGCCGGACCCAACACCCGCAAACCGCGCTGCGCGCCACCGACACTCCTCGCCCCAAGCAGGGCAATGCGGGCCATGAAAGACCTGACCCCCCTTGAACAACCAGGAGGCCCGGATGAACAACGTCCCTAAGAACTACACCTAGCGCTCGGCCAACCCGTCGACCAGCTCCAGCAGGTCGAGCGGCGAGAAGGGCTTTGTGAGGAAGAGGTCCGCGCCGGCGGCGCGGGCCTCGGCCTCGGCGTCGGCCCCGGCGGCGGTCAGCATCACGATCGTCGCGGCGCGCTCGTGTCCCAGCGCGCGCAGATGACGGCAGGCCTCGATGCCGTTCATGCGCGGCATGTCGATGTCCAGGAACACGATCGCCGGGTACAGCGTGCGCGCGACCGCGACGGCCTCGAGGCCGTCGCCGGCCTCCTCGGTGTCGAAGCCTGCGACGTCCTCCAGCGTCGTGGCGATGAGGCGGCGGATGAACGGGTCGTCGTCGACGATCAGGACCGAGCGCGTCATTCGTGCCCCGCTCGCAGCTCCTCGAAGCGCGCGTCGCTGACGGCGTCCAGGGCAGCCACCGAGTCGGGGGAGAACTGCGTCCCGGTGCCCGCCGCGATGATCGCGCGCGCGTCCGCAAAGGGCCTGGCCGGCCGGTAGGGCCGATCGGTCGTCAGGGCGTCGAGCGTGTCGGCCACCGCGAAGACGCGAGCCGCGGGCGGGATGTCCTCGCCGCTCAGCCCGTCGGGGTAGCCGGCGCCGTCCCAGCGCTCGTGGTGATGGCGCACGACGACCTTTGCTTCGTCGAGGAAGTCGATCTCCCGCAGGATCTCCCAGCCGATCACGGGGTGGCGCTCCATCAGGATGCGCTCCTCGGCGGTCAGCGGCGCGGGCTTGAAGAGGATCGCGTCGGGCACCGCCACCTTGCCGACGTCATGGAGCAGGAAGCCGAACTCTGTCTGCGGGTCCTGGGCGAGCGCAAGGCCCGCGGCGCCGGCGAGCTCCAGGCCGTACGCGGCGACGCGCTCGGCGTGGTGGCCCGTGTAGGCGTCGCGCGCCTCGACTGCGTTGGCGAGCGCGCGCACGGTGGCCATGTAGGACGAGCGCAGCTGCCGGGCGCGTTCGCGCTCGGCCTTGAAGGTCGTGCGCAGGTCCGTTGCGTAGCGTTCGAGCTGGCGCTCCTTCTCCGCGAGTCGCGCGACGAGATCCGGCTCCACAGCGCCGCAGACTACCCGGCCTGCAGCAGCCCCAGGACGGTTGCCCCGGCCTGGTCCAGCGCGACCGGCTCGGCGTCGAGCCGCGCGAGCCCCGGAGCGTCGTCGCCGGCCGAGAACACGACCACGCTGCGGCGCAGCCGGCGGCCGCGCAGATCCAGCGCAGCGAGCGCCGCCTCGGGGCGGGGCAGGCTGGCGTCGAGGAGCGCCACCTCGAAGTGGCGCTCCTGACAAAGGCGGGCCGCGGCCGCGGCGCTCGTGACCCACTCGTGCTCGATGCCGAGCTCGTCGAGCGCGGGCTCGAGCTCCGGGCGAACCTCGGCGCGACCGACGACGAGCACCCGCACGCGGCCGGCGAGCACGGCCGCGCCCAGCGAGTCGACGAGCTCTTCGGCGTCGATCGGCTTGGACACCACCCACTCGCCCGACAGCGCCTCCTGGCCTGAGAAGACCGACACGACGACGACAGGGACGGCGCGCAACTCGGAATCGGCTCGTAGCTGGCGCAGCACCTCGAAGCCGCTCATGCCGGGCATCAGGATGTCGAGCGTCACCGCGTCGAACTGCTCGCAGCGCAGTCGCTCCAGCGCCGCGTCGCCCGAGTGCACGATCACGGCCTCGACCTCGAACGGAGCGAGCCGCTGGGCGATGAGATCGGCGATCGCCGGCTCGTCGTCGATCACGAGCACGCGCTTGCCGCGCAGCGCCTCGCGGGCGCCGCCGGCTCCGTCGCCGTCGATGTCCGGAGCCCGCGGGATCGCGATCGTGAAGCGCGTGCCCTGCTCGGGTGCGGTGTCGAGGGCGATGGTCCCGCCGTGCAGCTCGACGAGTGACTGCACGATCGCCAGTCCCAGGCCGCTGCCAGGCCCCTCGCCGTCGCGGCCGCGGTAGAAGCGGTCAAAGGCCTGGCGGGCCTCCTCGTCGGTCATGCCGCGCCCGTCGTCGGCGACCTCGAGGACCACGAAGCGCTCGTCGGCGCGCAGTGCGACCGAAAGCGTGCCGCCCGGGGCGGTGTAGAGGTGGGCGTTCGTCAGGAGGTTCGTGAGGATCTGGCGCAGGCGCGCAGGATCGGCGAGCGCGCGCGGCAGCTGTGCGGGCAGCGCGAGCTCGAGGCTCTGGCCCTTGTCGTCGATCCGCGGCCGCATGAGCGCGACGACCTCGCGCACGATGTCGCGTAGATCCGTCGGGCGGCGGTGGATCTCTGCGCGTCCGGCCTCCACGCGCGCGACGTCGAGCAGGTCGTTGACGAGGTCGACCAGGCGGTTGGTCGACAGCGAGATGATGTTCACGAACTCGGCCTGGCGCTCGCCGAGTGTGCGGTCGGCGGCGAGCAGCTCGATGAAGCCCTTGATCGACGTGAGCGGGCTACGCAGCTCGTGCGAGGCGGTGGCGACGAACTCCGTCTTCAGCCGTTCCAGGCGCGCGCGGTCGGTCGCGTCGCGCACGGTCCAGGCCACGCCGGCGACGCCCGCGAGACGCGCGGCGGTGACGACCAGCGTGCGGCCGTCGTGTTCGAGCGTGACCTCGCCGGCGAGCGCCTGATCGATCGGCGGAAGGATCGACGGGTCCGACAGCAGCTCGCGCGCGCGCGGGTTGGCGTGCTGGACCGTGCCGTCGGCCCCGACGATCAGCAGGCCGTCGTTGAGCGAGCGGATCGTCGTGTCGAGGCGGGCCCGCTCGCCCTCGATCCGCTCGGTCGCGCCCTGCAGGTCGGACGCCATCGCGTTGAACGAGCGCCCGAGCGCCTGCAGCTCGCCCGGGCCGTCCTCGGCGACGCGGGCCTCCAGGTCACCGGTGGCAAGGCGGCCGGTCGCGGTGACAAGCGCGTCGAGCGGGCGGCGCAGCGCCGCGACCATCGCCGCGACGAGCGCCAGCGCGGCCAGCAGCGCCAGGACCCCGCCGGCCACCACGGCGGCGACGGCGATGCGGGTGTCGTGGCGCGCGTCGCGCCGCGCGTCCGCGATCCGCGTCGCCTGGCGGGCCGATAGCGCCGCCGCGGCGGCGCGGGTGCCTGCGCCGCCCGTGCTCGCGCGTCCCACGAGCTGCTCGCTGGGCGTGTCGCCGCGGGCCAGGCGGCGCGCTTGCCCCAGCTCCTGCTCGAACGCGCGCTGTGCGCGGGCCCGCTCTGGCGTGGCGCGCGCGGCCTCCGCGACGACGCCGGCCGCGAGCAGCCGCCCGGCTGAGGCCTGCAGCCCGTAGGCGTCGCCGAGGCGGTTCTCGTATCGCTGGCGCGCGCCGTAGAGCGCGGAGACGCCGATTCCCGCGATCGTCGCCAGCACGACTGCGAGCCCCAGCAGCGCGAGGCGCAACGAGCGTGCGATCGACAGCCTCCTCACGGCGGCAAACGTACCGTGCGCCCGCGAGCCGAAGCGGTGGTCGGCCGGACGCGATACCTTCGGCGGGTGGTCCGGACGTGGGTCCGCCAGGCGCTCGGCGCCGCAGGGGTGGCGATCCTTGTGCCCGCGGCAGTTGCCGTGGCGCTCGCGCTGTCGGCCGCCGGCGGCGGCTCGGGCCTGAGCTCGCTCGGCCAGGTGCTGAAGGGCCCCGCCGCGCCGCCCGCGGAAGCGGCGCAGGCGCCGGCGCGGCAGATCCACCGCGCAGCCGGCCGTCGTCGCGGCGCCCGAGCTGTGGCCGTCCGCGCGGTCGGCAGCACGCCGCGCGCCACCCGGCCGGTGCGCCATCGCGTGACCACCGTGCGGCCGCCGGCCAGGCGCCCGGCGGTGGGCCGGCCGCCTGTCGCGCGCCCGCCGGCCCAGAAGCCTCAGGGCGCCGCCCCGCCGTCGGCCTCTCAGCCACCTCCTTCGACCCCGGCCCCGGCGCCGCGGCCCGTCCACGACGCGGGCACCCAGGTCGCCGACACGGTGCGGCCGCTGCCCATCGCCGGGCCGGTCGCCGCCGACGCCGTCCAGGCCGTCGTCGACCTCGTCGACCCGCCCGCCTGAGCGCCTACGAGGCCGCGAGCCGAGCCGAGCGCTCGGCTGACACGATGGCGCAGTGGGCATCGCATTCGCACTCGCCGCCTCGGTCGCCTGGGGCGGGGCGGACTTCCTCGGGGGTCTGAAGACCAAGCGCTATTCGGCGCTTGCCGTGCTGTTCACGATCGAGGTCTCCGGCCTGATCCTGGCGGTCGTGGCGATGGCCGTCGTGCAGGACCCGTTCCCGTCGACCCGGGCGACGCTGTGCGCGCTGGGCGCCGGCACCGCGGGCATCATCTCCCTGGGGGCGTTCTACCGCGCGCTGGCGATCGGGACGATGTCGATCGTCGCGCCGATCGCCGCCACCGGCGTCACGTTGCCGGTCATCGTGGGCATCGCCACCGGCGACCGGCCGAGCCCGATCGTCGTCGCAGGCCTGGTGATCACCACGTTCGGCGTCATCCTCGCCTCCCGCGAGGCCCATGAGGACGCCGAGCAGGCCGCGGCCGGGCGCGCGAGCATCATGCTGGCGCTCGTGGCCGCCGTCGGCTTCGGCGCCTACTTCATCGGCTCCGACGTGGCCTCCGACGACTCGGTGCTGTGGACGGTCCTGCTCGGCCGGATGGTGGGGGTCCCCCTGGTGGCCGGTGCGCTGCTCGTGCGCCAGGTCCCGCTGCCCCGTGGCGCCGACCTGCGGATCCTTTGCCTGGCGGGCGTCGGCGACCTGCTCGCGACGTCGCTCTACGGCCTGGCGAACACGCACGGCGACCTCAGCATCGTCTCGGTCGTCGGCAGCCTCTACCCGATCGCGACGGTCGCCCTGGCCCGCACCGTGCTGCACGAGCGCGTACGCCTCGTGCAGGCCGTGGGGGTGATGGCGGCGCTCACCGGCGTCGCGCTGATCGCCGTGGGATGACGACCATGCTCGCCCACGTCGGCGGCGGCACGCTTGCCCCGCTCCAGCTCCTCCCAGCGACGATCAGCGGCGTCCTCTACGCGCTGCGGGCCAACCATCTCGAGGGCACGACGAGGGCGGTGCCGCGCTGGCGCCAGGCCTGCTTCTACGGCGGCCTGACGCTCATCGTCGCGACCCTTGCCAGCCCGCTCGGACACATCGCCGACGAGCTCTTCCTCGCCCACATGGCCGAGCACCTGATCCTGTCGGACATCGCCGCGCTGCTGCTCGTCCTCGGGCTTACGGGACCGCTGCTGGCGCCCGTGCTGCGCATCCGCTTCTTCGACCGCCTGCGCGTGCTCGCGCACCCGGCGGTTGCGCTGCCGCTCTGGACGCTGAACCTCTACGCCTGGCACATCCCCGCGCTGCACGAGGGCGCGGTCCACAACTCCGGCGTGCACGCCCTCCAGCACCTGCTGTTCGTCGGCCTCGGCGCGAACGTCTGGATGTGCCTGTTCGGCCCGCTGCCCAAGCCGGCGTGGTTCGGGAACATGGCGCGACTCGTCTACATCCTCGCCGTGCGGCTGATCGGAGCCGTCCTCGCGAACGTCTTCCTGTTCGGCGGCGGCGCCTTCTACGACGTCTACGCGAAGGGCGAGGCCTACTGGAACATCAGCCCCGAGGCCGACCAGAACGCGGCCGGCGGGATCATGATGGTCGAGGCGTCGATCCTCACGATCTGCCTGTTCGCCTGGCTCTTCATGAAGGCCGCGCGCGAGCAGGAGGAGCGCCAGGAGCTCATCGAGCTCGCGCAGGCCCGCGGCGTCGAGCTGACCGAGAAGCGCGCCGCCCGTGCCGTGGCCGCCGGCCGCGGGGCGGACCTGCGCGCGCGCATCGAGGGCGGCCGGCGCTAGGCGGCTGGATCGCCCGCTGCGCGGGCACGCGCGCGCTCGATGCGCCGCTGCTCCAGCTGCCGCGAGACCTCGCGGGCGAGGGCGCGCAGGGCATCGGCCTGCTCGTCGGAGAGCCCGCGCGGCGCGGTGTCGATCACGCAGATCGTGCCCACCGCGTGGCCGTCGGCGGTCGTCACGGGCGCACCGGCGTAGAAGCGGATGCTGGGGTCCTCGGTCACGAGGAGGTTGTCGGCGAAGCGCTGGTCCTCAAGCGTGTCGCGGACGACCGTGAGGTCATCGGGCTGGAGGATCGCGTGGGCGCAGAACGAGAGGTCGCGGTCGGTCGCCTCCATCTCCAGGTTCACGCGCGCCTTGAACCATTGGCGCGCCTCGTCGACGAGCGTGATCACCGCCACCGGGGCACCGGTCGCATCCGCTGCGCGGCGGACGAGGTCGTCGAACGCCTCCTCCGGCTCGCTGTCGAGGACGTCGAGGTCGCGCAGCGCCTTCAGCCGGGCCTCCTCGTCTGGCGGGAGTTCCGCGCGCATCGGCCGAATCGTACGCGGGCGCGTCAGGCCGCGAGTCGGACGCCCAGGAGCTCCTGCAGCTGGGAGATCGTCGTCGGCGCGTCGGTGTGCAGGATCGTCGCCATGCCCAGCTCCTCGGCGGGCTTGAGGTTGAAGCCGAGGTCGTCCACGAAGACGCATTGCGACGGCGCCAGCCCGATTGCCTCGGCGCCCATCGCGTAGATCTCGGGCGCGGGCTTGCGGATGCCGACGACGCCCGAGATGACGACCCCGTCGAAGAGGTCGTCCATCACCTCCTGGGGGTAGCGGTCGAGGCCCCAGGAGTTCGAGATCAGGCCGGTGAGGATGCCGCCGTCGCGGGCGGCCTTGACGGCGGCGAGCATCTCCAGATCCGGACCGGTGCCGGCGAACATCCGCTCGACAAGACCGGCGTCGCCGACGCCGAGCATCGGCGCGAAGCGCCGCTCGAACTCCGGCTCGTCGATACGCCCGCACTCGAAGTCGACGAGCAGGTCGCGCGCGGGCGCGTCGGCGCGGAAGAGGTCGCGCACCTTCGCGGCCTCGAGCCCCTCGGTCTCGCAGAAGCTCGCAAACGATGCGAACAGGTCGGTCGTGAGCACGCCGCCCCAGTCGATCAGCAGGCCGCTAATCGCCACGCGTCAGGGCCTCCGCCCGCGCCGCCAGCTCGACGACGCCCTCGCCGAAGCCCTTGAGGTAGGGGTCGTCGGTGGCGCCCGAGACCGCGCGCTTGTAGTTGCCCTCCATGAACACGATCGACTTCCACAGCGCGAGCGTCTGGTACCAGCGGATGTCAGTCATCGAACGCCCGGAACGCTCCTCGTAGCGCGCGACGAGCTCTGCGCGTAGCGGGAAGCCGTCCTCGCGCGTGATCCCGCCAAGCTCGAACATGCCCATCGGCGGGTCGTCGCGGTCGACCCACATCGTGCACATGTAGCCGAGGTCGGCGAGCGGGTCGCCGATCGTCGACATCTCCCAGTCGAAGATCGCGTTCAGCCGTGCGGGCGACTGCGGGGCCATCATCGTGTTGCCCAGGCGGTAGTCGCCGTGGACGATCGTCGAAGGACCGCTGTGCGGGAAGTTCGCCTTCAGCCACTCCGACACGGTCTCGACCTCGGGGATCTCGCGCGTCTTGTTGTGGTCCCAGAGGCCCAGGAAGCGGCGCAGCTGGCGCTCGAGGTAGCCGGTCGGCTTGCCGAAGCCCTCCAGCCCGGCGGCCTGCCAGTCGGTCTCGTGGACCTCGACGAGCGCGTCGACCAGCTCCTCGCCCATGCGCCGGCGGTCCTCGACGGAGTCGAGCTCGGGCGGCACGGCCTTCGTGATGACGTGGCCCTCGACGCGCTCCATGACATAGAACGGGCAGCCGATCACGCCGTCCTCGGAGACGGCGAGCACCTTCGGCACGCGCGCGTGGCCCTCCAGCGCGCGCAGCACGCGCGCTTCGCGCAGCACGTCGTGGGCGCTGGGCGGCAGCGGCGGGCGCGGCGGGCGACGGACGATGAACCCCGTATTCCCACGCGTGATCGCGAACGTGACGTTCGAGTGGCCGTCGCCGACCGGTGCGACCTCCAGCTCGCCTGAGCCCAGGCCCTGCTCGTCCAGAAACGCGATGAGCGGGTCGAGGATCAGCAGCGGCGGGCGGTCGTTCGCGGCGCCCTCCGCGGGCGTCCGGACGATGTCGTCGGGTGCGATGTCGATCGGCATTGGAGCCTGCACGATGTCAAGTCGGCGCAACGTGTGGAGCGAAGCTGTGTTGGGAAGAGAGGAACAACGGCGCCCGGGAGGCGTCGTCCTGCTGTAGGTCCCCCGCTATGCGCCGCAACCTCCTTGTGTTCACCCTGCTCGTCGCCGCGCTTCTCGCGCCGGCCGGCGCCGCGTGGGCTTCGACCTCTCAGATCACGAGCTTCGAGGCTCCGCGCGACCTGCTCGATCCCGCCACCCGCGCCAGCGCGCTGGACGAGATCGGGTCGCTGGGCGTGCACTCGCTGCGCATCGTCGTCTACTGGCACGACGTCGCCCCGTCGAAGAACTCGCGCGTCAAGCCGAAGTTCGACGCGACCGACCCGGCCAAGTACGACTGGTCGCGCTACGACCCGGTGCTCGACGCCGCCAAGGAGCGCGGCTGGAGCGTGCTGATGACGCTGTCGGGCCCGGTCCCGCGCTGGGCCACCAACGGCGCGCGCAACACCGTCACGCGGCCGAGCCCGAACGAGTTCCGGATGTTCGTCACAGCAGCGGCGCGCCATTTCGCCGACCGCGTCACGACGTGGTCGATCTGGAACGAGCCCAACCACCCGGAGTTCCTCGGCCCGCAGTTCTCCAGCAACCACCGCCCGACGTCCCCAACGATCTATCGCAACCTCTACTTCGCGGCGATACGTGGCTTCGCCGCGGCCGGCTCCAAGGCCCCGGTCCTCGTCGGCGAGACGGCGCCGCGCGGGACCGGCAAGGTCGTCGCGCCGCTGACCTTCCTGCGCGGCGTCCTGTGCCTCAACAGCAGCTACCACCGATCCGGGAAATGCCAGAAGCTCCCGGCCGCCGGCTACGCGCACCACGCCTACACCACCCGCGACGGGCCGTCGTTCAAGCCGCCGGGCCCCAACGACGTGACGATCGGCGTGCTGAGCCGCCTGACGCGCGCGCTCGACCGCGCCGCGAGCGCCGGTCGCATCGCCAAGCACATGCCGATCTGGCTCACCGAGTTCGGCATCCAGAGCAAGCCCGACCCGCTGATCGGCGTGTCGCTCGCCAAGCAAGCCGAGTACCAGGCGATCAGCGAGCGCATCGCCTACGACAACCCGCGTGTCGTCGCGTTCTCGCAGTACCTGCTGCGCGACGATAAGCCGGTCCCCGGCCCAAGCATCGCGCGCTACAGCGGCTTCGAGTCCGGGCTGGAGACCTCTGGTGGCAAGGCCAAGCCTTCGCTGGCCGGCTTCCGGCTTCCCCTGGCGGCCAAGCTCCGCGGCTCGCGCGTCTCGCTCTGGGGCCTCGTGCGCCCGTCCTCCTCCGCGACCCAGGCGGTCCTCTTCTACGCGGACCCCAAGCAGTCATTCCGCAAGCTGCGCACGGTCACGACGAACGCGCGCGGCTTCTGGAGCCTGACGACGGGCTACCGCAGCGGCCGCCGCTTCCGCGTCGAGTGGACCGCCCCGGATGGCTCGGTCTTCCGCGGGCCGCCGATCCGGGCGTATCGCTGAGAATTCGTACGCTCGGGGCCCGGCGCCGGCGCCGGCTGATGACGAGATCGCCGAAGAAAAGTTACGGTGAGCGGCGATGGCACGGCAGCTCTGGCTCCTGCGACACGGCGAGGCCGAGCCCCACGACGCGGGCCGGGACGACGAGCGGTCGCTGACCGAGCGCGGCGAGGCGCAGGCGCGCTCCGCGGGTCGCGCGCTTGCGGCGCTCGAGCTGACCTTCCAGGCGGCCTACACGTCGCCGAAGGTGCGCGCGCGCGACACCGCACGGTTGGCGTGCGAGGCGCTCGGCATCGCGCCGCTTGACCACGAGCCGCTGCGCGAGGGCTTCTCGGCCGACGACGCGCTCGAGCTGCTGCACGCCGACGAGCGCATCCTCGTCGTTGGCCACGACCCGGACTTCACCCAGGTCGTCCACGACCTCACGGGCGGGCGCGTCGATTTCAAGAAGGGCGGCGTCGCGGGGATCCGGTTTGACGGGGCGCGTGGCGAGCTCGTCGCGCTCCTGCGCCCGCGCGAGCTCGACCGGATCGGGTAAGGCGATGCCCGAGCTGCCAGAGGTCGAGATCACCGCGCGGCGGCTCGACGAAGCGCTTCGCGGAGCCGAGATCGAGTTGACGCTCGCGCCGGGGATCAATGCGCTCAAGACATTCGACCCGCCGCTGCACGCGCTGGAGGGCCGCACGATCGACGGCATCCGCCGGCGTGGCAAGCACCTCGTGATCGATGTCGCCGGCGAGCTGGCCGTGCTCGTGCACCTGATGTCTGCCGGCCGCCTGCAGCTCTACGACAAGCACGCTTCGCTGCGCGACCGCACGTCGCGCCTGCTGCTGCGGATCGCGGGTGGTGAGCGCGAGCTGCGGCTGCGTGAGTTCGGCACCAAGCAGGCGGCCTGGGTGAAGGTGCTGCGCGCCGGCGAGCTCGAGGACGATCCCGCGCTCGCGACGCTCGGCCCCGACGCATGGCCGGATCCGCCACCTGATCTGCGCGCGTTGCTCGCAGCCCAGGGCGCCCGGCCGCTGCACTCGGTGCTGCGCGACCAGCGCGTGATCGCCGGCATCGGCCGCTCCTGGGTCGACGAGATTTTGTGGACGGCGAAGCTGTCGCCGTTCGGGCGCGCCACCGACCTGACCGATGAGGACACCGCCACGCTGCGGACCGCGATGGCGGAGGTGCTCGACGGCGCGCTGCGCCACTACGAGGAGGTGGTGCAGCTGCCGATCCCCGACAAGCTCCCGCTCCCGTTGCAGGTCCACCGCCACCAGGGCGAGCCGTGCCCGCGCTGCGGGACGACGATCGAGGCGGTCCACTACGAGAGCTATGTCATGTGTTACTGCCCGCAGGATCAGACCGGCGGGCGCGTGCTGAAGGACCGCCGCCTCTCGCGCCTGCTGAAGTGACCTGTACCCACCCTCAGGAGAACCCATGATCGAACAGGGCACCGCCGCACCGGACTTCGAGCTCCCCAACCAGGACGGCGAGCCCGTTCGGCTGAGCGATCTGCGCGGCCAGCGGGTCGTCCTCTACTTCTACCCCAAGGCCGACACGCCGGGCTGCACGACGCAGGCCTGCGGCGTGCGCGATCACCTCCCTGCCTATGAGGGCGCCGGGGCGACCGTGCTCGGCGTGTCGCCCGACCCGGTGAAGGCGATCAAGAAGTTCCACGACGGCCAGGGCCTGAACTTCACGCTGCTGGCGGACGCCGACCACGCCGTGAGCGAGGCCTACGGCGTCTGGGTGGAGAAGTCGATGTACGGCAAGACCTACTGGGGCGCGCAGCGCTCGACGTTCGTCATCGACGAGGACGGCACCGTCGTGCACGTCATCGAGAAGGTCTCACCAAAGACGCACGACGACGAAGTGCTCGCCGCGCTGGCGGCCTAAGCCGCCTCCGCCTCCGCCTCCCAGAGGGCGTCGACGGCGCGCTCTGCCGCCGCGAGGCTCTCCGCGGCGAGCGGCTTGAGCGCGGCCATCGCGGGGGTCACGTCAGCAAGCGTCAGCTCGGCGGTGATGAAGCGCGGTACCAGGCCGGTGATGGCGAGGCCGTGGGGCAGCCATTGCTCGGCGTGGTCCCAGCCCTCGCGCGGGGTGCCGGGCGCGTAGCCGCCGCCGCGGGCGGCGAGCACGATGAGATCGCGCCCGCCGAGGAGCCCTTCGTGGGTCGCCGGGTCCAGCGAGAGTCCCGGGGCGATGAGGTGATCGACCCATGCTTTGACCGTGCTGGGCGCGCCGAAGTTGTAGACGGGGAGTCCGAGCAGGATCGTGTCGGCCGCCCTGATCTCGCCGACGAGCTCCTCGGCCAGCGCCCATGACGCGGCCTGGGCCGGTGTGTGCTCGACCGGCGAGACCTTCCGTGCGAGGACATCGTCGGCATCGATATGCGGCAGCGGATGGGCACCCAGGTCGCGGTACGTGACGGTCCCGCCGGGGTGGGCGGCACGCCAGCCGCACGCGGCGCGGGCGGTGAGCCGGCGGCTGATCGAGCGCTCACCCTGGATGCTCGAGTCGATATGTAGGAGCTGAGGGGCCATGTCGTTTGTCCTGACGCATTGGTTTGTGTAGGGCAAACGATTGATAGCACGGAAATGATCTGGGCGCGCCTTACACTGTGCGTATCGCCTCGCTTCCCGTCATCCAGCCT
>JAWVFZ010000311.1:0-7299 GCA_033855555.1 Solirubrobacteraceae bacterium | reverse complement strand
AACTCGCTGTTTGCGAACGGTTTCAACACATTCACGCGCTTCTTGCGCGGGATCGGGAAGGACGTTCCCGACCTGCCGTCGGGTCGCTGAGTCACGACGTCGTGGCGACGCTAGCGCTCAAGAGCCTCGAGACGCGACGACCGGCCGGTTGTCTTGCGCGCGCGGTGCTTCTCACGGCGACCGGCTCGACGTCGTCTGCCGGCCACGCCCCCGGTGACGCGCGCCGGGTGGACACCATCACTTCTTGGCGTCGCGCTCGCACGGGGCACGCCGGCCTATGCGCTCCCTCACCGCAAGGCCACCCTGAAGGCGATGCGCCGCGCAGCGCTCGCGTTGCCGGTCGCGTCGAAGGCCTGGACGAGGAGGACGTAGCGGCCGGGGGCCAGCTTGCGCTTGCCGAGCTTGCCGTTGAACGAGATCGTGCGCGCGCCCGCGGCAACGCCGGTCTTCGTCAGGTGGCCGACGACCTTGTTGTACGTACAGGCCTTGGCCCCGCGGTTGCGGCGAGTCTGCGCGACGCACTTGCCGCCGACGCGGCGACCCTTGCCGGGCTTGAGCACCGTGAGCTTGAGTGTCGCGGGCTCGGAGAGCGTGAGGTGCAGCTTCAGCGCCTTCTTGCCGACGACGAGCTTCGTGGCGGTGGCCGAGAGCTTCGACAGCACGGGGGGGACCGTGTCGGCGCCGCCACCACCGCCACCACCGCCGCCGCCGCCACCACCGCCGCCGCCGCCGCCGCCGGCGGCGCCACCGGGTACGGGCGGATCCGTGACGACCGCAGTCGGGTCCGTGTAGAGGATCGTCGCGGGCGGCAGCGCGTAGGACTCGTTGGTGTCGGCCGTCACGCGCAGGCGGATGCGGGAACCGCGATCCTGCGCCTGGGGCACGTAGGAGACGTCCGTGGCGTTGATGATCGCGTTGCAGCCGGTACCGTCGGCGTCGCAGCGCTCCCAGGTGCGCTCATAGGTCGTCTTCGGGCTCTGCCACTCGCCGACGAGCCCGACGAGCGTGGAGCCCGTGAGGGCGTCGCCGACGATCGACGGGCCCTTCGTGCTGATCGCGGGGTCGGGGATGATGGTGTTCGTAGCCCCGCTTTCCGGCAGCTCGGTCGAGCCCGAGACGTTCGTGCCCGTGACCACGACGCGCAGCCTGAGTCCGGCGTCGAGCGACGTCGTCGTGTAGTTGACGCTCGTCTGGCCTGCGAGGGTGATGCAGTTGGCGCCGTTGGCGTCACAGCGCAGCCAGCGGAACGACGTGCTGGTCGCGGCCGGGTTGAAGAGCCAGTTCTGCGCGTGCAGCGTGTCGCCGACCTTCGGCAGGGAGGGGTCGCCGGGTGGGTTGGTCGTGATCGACGCCGCCGAGAGCTGGTTGGCGCCCGGAAGCGTGCCGGGGTTCGCCGCGGTGGGCCCCGCGATCGCGCTCGAGGCCTCGGGCAGGCTTCCGGAGAACGGGAAGTCGTTCTCGGCGGATACCTGAACGCGGAGGTATTTGCCGAAATCGGCTTGGACGAGGATGTGCTGGGGGTCGGTCTCGCCCGCCATGTCCGAGCAGGTTCCCGCGCTCGCGGTGGTGCACCGCTGCCACTGGTAGCTGTACTCGAACGTCGGCGTGCCGCTCCACGTGCCGGAGGTCGCGGCGAGCGTCTTGCCGACCTGGAGCGTTCCGCTGATCGACGGCACCACGGTGTTGACCGGCGGCTGGAACGTCAGCGCGTAGCCGCCGTTGCTCTGGGTGCCGGCCAGCAGCGTCGAGCCGCCGAGGAAGCTCGAGACCGCCCAGAAGATCGTGTTCGAGCCGAGGCCTGCGTTTGTGACCTTGCGCCACCGCGGCGTCGTGAACGTGGTCGCGTTCCCCGTGGAGCTCGCGTAGAGGCCGTTCTCGGTGGCCGCCCAGAGGTGCTTGTTGCCGGCCAGCAGCAGCCCGCGAACCTGACCGCCGTTCATGCCGGCGTTGATCGGCGCCCAGGTGAGGCCGGCGTTCACCGTGCGGTACACCCCAGATGTCGTGGCGGCGTAGTAGAGCAGCGGGTTGGGCTGGGTGGTGTCGACCAGGACGCGCAGCGTGGTGGCCGAGAGGCCGTCCGTCGTCAGGGTCCAGGTGGACCCGAAGTCAATCGAGCGGTAGACGCCGCTGCCAGTTGCCGCCAGGACCACGTTCGGCAGGGCCGGGTGCGACGTGAGGCTCCACACCGTTTCGGCCGCAGCCATGCCATTGCCGGGCGCGGGCGGCTGCCAGGTCTGACCGCCGTCGCCGGATTTGTAGACGCCGCCGGAGAACACGCCGGCCAGCAGTGTCCCGGGAGTGGTCGGGCTGGCGAGCACCGCCTGCACGGAGCGGTTGAGCTTCGTCGGATGCGCCGGATCGTCCTCCGGCCCCTGCGCGACGGGCTGGAACGTCCCCCCGCCCGTCGACTTGTAGAGCCCGCCGTCGGTCCCGGCGTACACGTCGCCCGAACTGGAGTACACGACGCGCACGTTGCGCGAGCCGGTGGGCAGGTTGCCCAGCGGTCCCCATGTCGCTCCGGCGTTGGAGCTCGAGAACACCCCATCGCCCTCGCTGCCGGCGTAGACGCTGGGGCCGCTCGCGTCGAATGTGCGTACCCAGCTCGGCACGGGCGCGCTCAGGCCGTTGAGCGACGACCAGGTGCTGAGGCCCGCTGAAGCGGGGGCTGCGGCCGCGGCGGCGAAGATCAAGGCGCCGAGCGATGCGAGGAGACGTTGGTTCATGCGCCGAGCCTCCCTGCTCGGCCCGAGGCTGACAATGCCAGGTCGGTCTCATGATGGTCGCACGAAGGCGAAGCTCGCCGACGACCCAGCGTCTCAACCTCGTCTCACATGCGTCTGTTTCCCTAGGTAGCGGCGCTGACGCGTGCGAGGGTCGAGGGATGAGACGAATCCTTGGAACTTGCGCCGCGACGATCGCCATCCTGTCCGCCGTCGTGGTCGCGACCGCACAGGCGGCGCCGCCGGCCAACGACACGTTCCCGGGATCGATGATCGGAGGCTCGGCGTTCTCGGGGACCACTGACCAGGCGACGCGCCAGGCGTCCGAGCCGCTCAACGGCGTGGGCGATTCCGCGTCGGTCTGGTACACGTGGACGGCACCGTCGACGGGCATGTTCACGATCGACCTGTGCGGCGCGCAGACGCCGACGGACACGATGCTCGGGGTGTACGTGGGCGGTGCGGTCGGGTCGCTGGTGAAGGTCGTCAGCAGCGACGACGATGCGTACTGCGAGGGCGCCGCCAGCGTTAATGCGAGCGCGGTCACGTTCTCGGCCAACGCGGGAACTCCGTATCGCGTGTCCGTCTCCGGCTCGAACGGGTCCAACCAGACCGGGCCGTTCGCGGGGCGCGTCGACCCGGGACCGAACACCGCGGCGGCTGGCAACCCGGGCCCTGTGCTCGACAGCGCGAACGGTGACTCCACCGTCCTCGGCCTCGTCGTGGGTGCGGCATCGGGCTCGCTCACGTGTGCGGTGGACGGCGGCGCCCCGGTGTCGTGCGATACCGGCCTGCACATGACCGGCCTCGCTGACGGACCGCATGCGGTGCGCGTGCGCGCGACCGTGGCGGGCATGACCGACCCGACACCGGCCATCTGGCGCTTCAGCGTCGATCGCGCCGCGCCCGACACCCAGATCATCTCGTCGAATCTGAGCACGCCGAAGAACCCGTCGTTCGCGTTCGGCGCGACCGAGGCGGGCTCGTCGTTCAGCTGCTCGCTGAATGCCACGTCCTTCGCCGACTGCGCTTCGCCAGAAGCGATCACGGGCCTGTGCGCCGGAGCCGATGAGTTCCGGGTACGCGCTCGCGACGCCGCGGGCAACGTCGACGCCACGCCGGCGGCGCAGACCTTCTCGGTGCCGTCGGGCGCCTGCACCACGCCAACGGTGTTCACCGACGTGCCGTCCAACGTCAGCTATTACACCGCCGGCGTCTCCGCGGTCGTCAACGCGGGAGGCGGGGCCATGGCAATCAGCTTCCAGTACGGGCCTACCGCCGGCTACGGCTTCGAAACGGCGCCGATCCTGGTCGCGGGCACCGGCGACCAGTCGAAGGATGGGCAGATCTACGGAACGCCGGGCACCGCGGTCCACTACCGCGCCGTCGCGCACACCGCGTCCGGGCTGGTCTTCGCCGGCCAGGATGGCACCGTATCGCTGACGCTCCCCCCGCCGGGCACGCCAACCATCACCGTCGGCAACCCGGTGGTGACGCAGACGACCATCGACCTGCCCTACACCGCGACCATCGCGCCGCCGGCCACATTCACGAAGGCCAGCGGCGGCGCTGTGCTCATCGGGCGCATCCCGCCGTCGTCGTTTCAGAACTACGCCGACTTGAACGGCATCGCCGCCGACGGTCAGCCGCACAGCGGGACCTTCCACATCGGGCAGCTCGCACCCGGGACGACCATCGAGCTGCTCCCCGCCGCCTCGGACGTCGCCAACGCGCGCCAGGGGCTCGCGGCGCCCCTGATGGTGACGACGGCGCAGGCCGACGCGGGCGCGGGGGAGACGCCGCCAGTGGTCGGTCCTCTGCCGCCGGCCACGCCGGCGGCCAAGGTCTCGCCGCTGGGCAAGTTGACGGTCGCGAAGGCGCGCCGTGTGACCCTGCGCAAGGGTCACTGGACTGCCAAGGTCGTCTGCAAGCAGGCGTGCCGCGTCAGCGCCACGCTGACCGCCGGGACCGCGGTGCTGGCACGGGCGTCCGGGCGACGGACGGCCAAGGGCACGTTGAAGCTGACCTTCAAGGCGACGAGCACGGGAGCCAAGCGGCTCGCTCGCAAGCGCGCCATCAAGCTGGCGCTGACGTTGACTGCGACCGATGCTCTCGGCATCAAGCTCGGCACCGCCAAGCGCACCTTGACGTTCCGCTGAGCGGCTCGGTGCCGTCTTGGCGGGCCGACGTCCGTCGCCGCACCCGCCGACTTCACGGAGCGGCGTCGTCGGGACATACTGGCCCATGGCTCGCCCGGCTCGTCCGAAGCGATCCCGTCCCCGCGTCATCGTCGCCCTGCTGTGGATGATCTGCGCGGGCATTGTCGCGGGGGTGACGCCCGCCGTCGCGGCAGATCCCGTGGTCATGGCTGCGGGCGACATCTCGTGCCCGACCGCCGGATCGGCCTCCGCGGGACTCTGCAGCGACGTCTATACGTCGAACCTTGCGCGCGCGCAAAAGCACTCCGCGAGCGGGCTCGCTGCGCTGCTGGCTGTCGGCGACACCCAGTACGAGGACCCCACCTTCGACCAGTACGCCAGCGGCTTCAACCTCTCCTGGGGCGCGGCGGACCTTCGCAGCGTGCTGCGGGCGGTGCCCGGCAACCACGAGTACAACATCGCGGGCGCGGCGGGGTACTTTCAGTACTTCCCGAGCATCGGGGTCGACGTCGGGGCGTCCGGAAAGGGCTGGTACAGCTACAACATCGGCGCCTGGCACATCGTGGCGCTGAACTCGAGCGACGGGTGCCTGGTCGTGAGCTGCGCCGCAGGCTCCGAGCAGGAGACGTGGCTGAAGGCCGATCTCGCCGCCGCGTCGCAGCCCTGCCAGCTCGTCTACTGGCACCACCCGCTGAGCACCGCCCCTGCGGAGGTGCCGATCTGGCAGGACTTCTACGCCGCGGGCGTCGACTTCGTCATCACCGGCCACATCCACGGGTACACGCCGCCACGCGCCCTGGACCCCAGCGGCCGGCCCGACGCCGACGGGCCGCGCGAGGTGATCGTCGGAACCGGGGGGAAGGACGGCGGCGTGTACGGGCTGCTCAAGGTGACGCTGCACGCCAGCAGCGTGGACTGGAACTTCGTCGGCACGGCGAGCGACTCGGGATCGGCGACCTGCCACGGGGTGCACTCGGCGCCTCCGCCGCCTGTGCCCGCGCCGTCGAAGCCCACATCTGCGTTCAACGCGGCGGTCTCCGGGCTGACCGCGAGCTTCACCGACACCTCGACCAACGGCCCGTCGCGCTGGGTCTGGGACTTCGGCGATGGCAGCGGGATCGGCGCCGGCGCCGACCCAGAACCCAACCCGTCCCACACCTACGCGCGCGCCGGCACGTACACCGTCAAGCTGACCGCGAGCAACGCGGCCGGGGCCGGCACGACGGCCACCCGTCAGGTAGCCGTGGCGCCCGGGGCGGCCGGCACGCCCGCGCCGCCCGCGCCGCCCGCGGCGCCCGGCGCGCTGAGGCTCACCACGGCGCAGGCGCGAGCCGCGTTGCGCCGTGAGGTCCGCAAGCGGCTTCGGAAGTGGAAGATCACCCGCATCACGTGCACCCCGACGAAAAGCGCCCGACAGGCGCGCTGCACGTTCCGTGCACACCGCCACGGGCACATCGCCAGGGGATCCGGGGCCGTCACCGCGCTGTCGTCGACGAGCGGCTCGTTCCGCCTCAAGGTGCGCATCTCGGGCCACCGTCCCAGGACCTGGAAGGGGCGAATGAAGGTGTGACGCGCGACTTCCGTTGCTAGCGTCGGCCCATGGCCGATCGACTGCAGATCGCTCGCGACTGCTACGGCGCCTACGCGTCCGGCGACCGCAGCGTCCTCGACCAGCACCTGAGCGACGACCTCACGTTCTTCAGCCCTGCTGACGTCGGTATCGACCGCGCGCGCTACTTCGAGCGCTGCTGGCCGAACGCGCAGACGATCGAGGCGTACGAGTTCGTGCGCTTGTTCGAGACGGGCGACGAGGTGTTCGTGACCTACGAGGGCACCAAGGCCGACGGGCAGCGATTTCGCAATACCGAGGTCCTGACCTTCGACGGCGACAAGGTCCGCCGGGTGGAGGTCTACTTCGGCTGGAATATCGACTGAGCGATCAGCGCAGGCGGGTCGGGTCAGCCGCTGGTCGTTCCCACTTCCGTCACGGAGCCGGCGGACACATTCACCTGCGCGAACGGCGAGCCGATGACTGTGGGCCCCATCACGCTGGCGATCTGCCCGATTTGAGGGCCGGTGAACGAGAGGAGAGCACCACAGGTCTCGGCCGAGGTGCCGGCGGTGTTGCCGCCAAGCGCCGGCCTGTTGGGCCCCACGCAGCCCGCGGAACCGATCTCGTTGCCGCCGAGCGCACTGTTGGCGGACGGCGGCTGCGGGAGAGGGTACCCCGGGGATTGAGCGCTCGCGCCGGAGACCGGAACGGCCAAGGCGAGTGCGCCCGTGGCGAATGCCGCCGCGAGATGACGTCTACTCATGGACCGCACGTTGACGCCTGGGCGTGTCCCGGGGATATGTCCGACCGAACAGTCCCGACTTGCCCCTTCGGCCTTGCCCGGCCCGCAACGGCACCGACCGACCTG
>JAWVFZ010000310.1:0-13820 GCA_033855555.1 Solirubrobacteraceae bacterium | reverse complement strand
AGCCCTCTGGAAGGGTCCGCGTTCTGGGCGCGGTTGCACGCCGACCTCGAACTCGCCCGGATGGACATCACGCCGGGCCGGTTCCTCCTCGAGGGGGCGCTCATGACGGCGCTCATGGCGGTCGCCGTGCTGGCTGTGGTGGGCAGCGCCGTCCTGGCAGTGTTGGCGCTGCTCGCGGGTCCGCTCGTCGTCTGGACGCGTCTCCGGCGCACCGTCGCCAAGCAGCGCAGGCAATTCGCCGAGCAGCTCGCCGATTCCATCCAGGTCGTCGCCTCTGCGATGCGAACCGGCAACAGCTTCGCCGGCGCGATCGCCCAGCTCGTGGAGAATGCTCCCGAGCCGACGGCGTCGGAGTTCCGCAGGGTGATTGCGGACGAACGCCTGGGAGTCCCGATCGAGCAGGCGCTGGGGACGATCGTCGAACGGATGCAGAACCGGGATCTGCAGCAGGTCACGCTCGTATCGGTGATCCAGCGCGAGACCGGTGGAAACGGCGCCGAGGCGCTCGACCGGGTCGTCGGCAACATCCGGGCAAAGGACGACATCCGGCGGCTGGTCCGCGTCCTCACGTCGCAGGGACGCCTGGCGCAGGCGGTGCTGACCGCGCTGCCGGTCCTGACCCTGATCGTGCTGCGAGTCATCGGGGGCAGCACGATGGATCCCCTGTTCGACACCGGCATCGGCCGTGCCTTGCTCGGCGTCGCGCTCCTCCTCGTCATTTGCGGCGGACTCTGGATCGGCCGCATCGTGAAGGTCCGGGTCTAGGAGGACATCGTGACCGCACTCGCTCTGATCGCAATCTCGCTGCTGAGCCTGTCGGCCGTACTGGTCCTGCGCGCAGCCCGCTTGCCCCGGTCACGCGCTGCACGATCGCTCGCGCAGATCGACAGCTACGGGTTCGTGGCAAACGACCTGCCGGCTGCCCAAGAGGACGCGCGAGGCGGCTTCATCGAGCTGGCCGGCGGGCTGGTCATCGACTGGCTGGGGAAGGAACGGCTGACGGCGGTCCGTCGCAAGATGCTCGCAGCCGGCCTTCACTCCACGAGCGTCGAGCGTTACCTGGGCCTGTCCGCCCTGAGCGTCGTGGGCGTCCCGCTCATCCTGATCTGGTTCGCGACCGTGACCGGGGCGGGGCCATTCCTGGCTGTCGTGGAGATCGTCGGCGGGGTCGCGATGGGCGTGCTGGTGCCGCAGGCACTGATCGGCCGCCGTGCGCGGCTGCGCCTCGAGCGGATCGACTACGAGATCCCCGAGCTGGTGGACCTCCTGCTCGTGGGCATCGAGGGCGGCATGGGCTTCACCGGCGCCATCCGCGCCGCCTCGCACCGTGTCGAGGGCCCGCTCGGAGAGGAGATGCTGCTGATGCTCCAGCAGCAGAGCCTGGGGGCATCGACAACCGAGGCACTGGAGAACCTGCTGGCGCGCTGCGAGACGCCGGCGGTCCATTCGTTCGTGCGGACCATCGTCCAGGGTGAGCGCTTGGGAGTCTCGATCGGCCAGCTCATGCGCAGTCTCGCTGAGGAGATGCGCAAGCGCCGCCGGGGACTCGCGGAGGAGCGCGCCCAGAAGACGCCGATCAAGATCCTCTTCCCCCTGGTGTTCCTGATCCTCCCGGCGATGTTCATCGTGGTGCTGACGCCCGCGGTGGCGAACATCCTCCATGGCTTCTCGAACTTCTAGCCATGACTGAGCCCGGCATCAGGCGTTTGCGCCTCCTCATTGCCCTGACGGTCGCCGGCCTCGCCGGCCTCGCCGGTGGAACGCTCCCCGCCACGCTGGCCGACGACGACACCCCGCCGGTCGTGACGACCTGCCCGGACCTCCCGCCCGTCGACGGCCAGGTCGCGACCGTCCCCGCCGGCGAGGAATGCCCGCCCACGGAGACGACGCCCACCCCTCCCCCAACCACGACGACCGAGGAGACGCCGCCGCCACCGCCCACGGTCGACACGACGCCGACCGCGGACGCTCCGGCGCCACCGGCGCCGCCCGCACCCGAGCCGGTCGCCGCCACCCAGCCTGCGGCAACCGCCGATGCCGCCGCAACCGCGGCGCCCGCGGCCCCGCCGACCTCCGTGAAGCCCCCGCGCCAGTCGGCCATCCCCCAGCACGACGCCGAGCCCCAGCAAAAGCAGCACGTCGCACAACGAAAGCACCCGGCCACGGCGCCGCGACGGAAGACCGCGCCTGTCCACCCGCTCCACGACTCGCCCTACTCCGGGCTCGCCATGCGCTGGACCGTTCCCGACCCGCTCGGCCTCGACGACTTCCCGAAGATCACGGTCGCCGAGTTCCCCGTCCCGCCGTTCCTGCTGCCGATCTTCCAGGCCGCCGGCGCGCAGTACGACATCCACTGGCAGATCCTGGCGGCGATCAATGAGGTCGAGACCGGCTTCGGGCGCAACCTGCGCGAGTCGAGCGCGGGTGCGGTCGGCTGGATGCAGTTCATGCCGGCGAGCTGGCAGCGCTATGGCGTCGACGCGAACGGCGACGGCGAGCGCGATCCGTGGGATCCGGTCGACGCGATCTTCGCGGCCGCCCGCTACCTGCACGACGCGGGCGCCGAATCCAGCCTGCCGCGCGCGATCTGGGCCTACAACCATGCGGGCTGGTACGTCGACCAGGTGATCGACCGCGCCCGCACGTTCGCGGGACTGCCCGACGACCTGGTCGCGGTGCTCACGCGGGAGGGCTTCGCCGACACCGCCTCGGTGCAGGCGAAGCTCGGCCAGGACTCGTACATCGGACGCGACGTCAAGCTCACGATGCCCGGGCAGGCTCTGCTGCTGGACGAGCAGGCGCTGCGCCAGCGCGTGCTCGCCGACGACAACGTGCACGTGTACGCGTGCGGGCGCGAGGACATCGCGCGTGGGCGCATCGACGCCCGCGTGCTGGCGACGCTCGAGTACCTCCGCCTCTCCGGCTATGACCCGACGGTCTCCGCGCTCGAGTGCGGGCACGCGTATCTGACGAAGAGCGGCAACGTCTCCGAGCACTCCTCCGGCGACGCGGTCGACATCCCGGCCGTCGACGGCACGTCGATCCTCGGCCATCAGGGCCCCGGCTCGCTGACCGACGACGTCGTGCGCCGGCTCCTGCGCCTGCAGGGGCTGATGGAGCCCCACCAGATCATCACGCTGATGACCTATTCGGGTGCGGACAACACGCTGGCGCTCCCGGATCACGCGAATCACATCCACGTCGGCTTCAGGAACATGCGTTGAGCCCGGCATTGCAGGGTTGCATCCCCTTTAGCTGATAGTCCACAATGTCGACAAATAGGGGGTAAGCGCGTTGTGGGGCGGCCCGACGCGCGGTGGGATCTCTATCGGCATGGATGACCGACACTCAGCTTCAGCGCCGTCCGCGACTAGCGTCGAGGACATCTTCCGCGCCCAGGCCTCCGACCACGCCGGGCTGGCCGATGAGGCAATCCGGCGCGCACGGGTGCGCGCCAACGGACTGCTGAGCGCCGACCCGAACACCGGGTGGTTCGGTCTGGCGCTCCTCGCCGGCTCGGTCATGAGCGCCCTCTGGCTCGATCTCGGATGGACCGCCGCGCAGGCACGGGCGGTCGCCGACGAGCTCGAGGAGGCGACCGGCGCCAAGCGGTCGCTGATCGGCCTCCAGGCGCTGGGCAGCCCCGAGCTCCTGGCCCTCCCCCTTCTGGCCGTCACCTCGATCCAGCTCGAGGCACTGCTCGTGTTCGGCGAGCTGGAGCACGTCTCGCTCTGGGTCTCGGACGAGGGCTCGCCGGAGTGCATCGGCCACCGAGGCGGGGCGACGCCGGCCGACGGCTCCCATGCCGCCGCCGGGGCGTTGGCCGGCACCGCGACCTCCGGGCCGAACCGCGCGACGACCATCGTCACCCGTTGGCAGCGCGGCCACGCGGTCCTGCTCGCCGAGGGACCCGATGTCGCCGCGGCCGAACCGCTCCTCGTGCAGGCCGCAGCCATGCTGGGCCCCGCGTTCGAACGCGCTTCGCTCGTGGACCGCAATGTCGCCGGCCGCGAAGCGCTCGCCCGGTCCGCAGAGCGCCGGCTCCTCCGTCTCGGTTTCGATCTCCACGACGGCCCCGTCCAGGACGTCCTCGCCCTGGGCGCCGAGCTGACGCGGATGACGGAGCAGCTCCACGAGCTGGGACTCGGCGAACGCACTCAGCAGGTGCTCGATGGCCGTCTGGACGATCTCCGTGCATATCTGGCGACGATCGAGGTCGACCTGCGTGAGTTCTGCTCCTCGCTCGAGTCCCCCGTGCTGGTGTCCCGCCCGTTCGAGGACGCCGTCCGCGGAGCCGTGTCGACATTCGTGGCCAAGAGCTCCGTCCAGCCGACGGTTGTGATCGAAGGACGGATGGACGCGCTGACCGACACGCAGCGCATCACGATCTATCGGATCGTGCAGGAGTCGCTGTCGAACGTCTGCGACCACAGCCAGGCGACGGAGGTGTCGGTGACGCTACGCGTCCTGGCAACCCACATCGCGCTGGAGATCGTCGACGACGGGGTCGGCTTCAACGTGGACTGGACGCTGGTCGACGCTGCGCGGCGCGGCCGCATCGGCCTGCTCGGGATGGTCGAGCGGGTGCGCCTCATCGGCGGCGATCTTCAGATCCAGTCGCGTCCCGGCGGTCCGACAAAGCTTCAGGTCAAACTCGAGCACTGGCGCCCGGAGCAGGCACCCGCCAGTCCGCTTCGCGCCACCATCTCGGCCTGAATCAGGCCGGTCCCGGCTCGTCGATCTCGGCGGTCATGCCCTGCTCGTGCGCCCAGCGGACGGCGCCGGTGCGGTTGATCACGTCGAGCTTGCGGTAGATGTTCGAGAGGTGGAACTTCACCGTCTGCTCGGTGATCCACAGCTCCTGGCTGATCTGCTTGTTGGACAGGCCCCGCGCCAGCGCCTTGATGAGCGTCACCTCGCGGTCGGTGAGGCCCACCGCCTCCGCAGGCGACGATGCGGGACCAGACGTCCTTGCGCGGGCGCTGCCATGGAACACGGTGCCCTCGTGGACCTGGCGCAGCGCCGAGGGCAGGTCGATCGGGTTGACCGACTTGAGGATGTACCCGTCGGCGCCCCTCGCGAGCGCCGCCTGGATCTCCTCCGGGCGCTCGGAGGCGGAGAGCATCACGACCTTGACGTCCTTGTCGCGGGCGCGGATCTGATCGAGGGCCTGGAGCCCGTCGACGCCGGGCATGTGCAGGTCGATGAGCACGACGTCCGGCCGATGACGCGCAACGAGGTCGGCAACGGCCGCGCCCGAGTGCGTCGTCGCCACGACCTTGAAGCCGTCGGCCCGGTCGAGTGCGTGCTCGATGCCTTCGAGCACCATCCGGTGGTCATCTGCGACGAGCACGCTCAAGACCGTCGGACCGCGGTCTCCGGAATTGCGGGCCATCGTGGCGACGGTACACGTGTTTGATCGGGCTGTGCAGGTATTTTCCGCCCGCAGGCGCCGTTCAGCCTCCGTTCGAGGCCGCGGCGTAGACCCGGTTGGGCTCCCCGCGCAGCGCCGTGGGCTCGGGCAGCGGCGTGCCGTTGGCCGTCGCGCCGGCCACGACGGGAAGCACGAGCCTCGAGGCCTGTGCGCCGCCGAGCGCGATCGTGTCGGTCGCCGTGCCGTTGTCGATCGTCGCGAAGTCCCAGCGCGGGCGGTCGCCGCCGGGCGCCTGGATCGTCACCCGGATCCGCGAGCCCGCCCGGAACGCGTGGGCGACCGGGAAGATCGGCACGCGCACGAGCGAGTAGGCGCCGGCCGGCAGCGGCGCGGCGTCCTGCTTGAGATGCGTCGGCACCGGGTCGAGCTCGGTCGAGCGAGCCGCATCCAGCTTGCGATGCGACGCGCGCAGCCAGCCGTTCTGAACGTAGGTCTCGTTGCCGTCGGGGCGCACCTCGCTGAGCGTGACCTGCAGGTCGGTGTCCTTGGCCGAGGACTGCAGATAGACGTCCAGGCTGGACGGGCCGGCGATCACGACGTCGGCCGCGAGCGCCGGCGTGGTGAACCCGACGCCCTTGCCTGGGGCGACCGGCTCCCAGTCGTAGGGCGGCTGTGCCTTCCACGCGTCGGTCGCGCCGTCCCCCGGCAGCGTCTGCGCCGGGCGCGCCTTCGGGTCGGCGACGTAGCTGACCGAGTCCGCGGCCGCGGGGGCGGCCGGGTCCAGCGCTCCGCCGGGGCCGAGGTAGTAGGGCGTGGCGACGGCTTGGCGCACCGGCCAGGCGTCGAACCCGAGCTCCCAGGCGGCGCCGATCGAGCCGGGCCCCGGCGACGCGCCGCCGTTGTCCATCAGCAGCCGCACGCGCGGGTCCTGCTCGAAGATCGCCTTGGCGGCCGCGACGTCGGTCATGCCCGCGAAGCGCGACTGCTCGACCGCCAGCGCCGGCGCGTCTGCCAGGAACTTGTACAGCTCGCCGCTGAGCGCGAGGACCGTGTTCGGCACCACCGGGATCTCGTTGCCGACATACAGCTTCAGGAACTCGGCCCAGCGGGTGATCGTGCTCGGCCCGAGCGAGTCGGCGTGGACGCCGTTCTGCAACGAGATCCATACCTTCGGATTCTTCGCCAGCCCCGCAAGCGCTTCCGTGAAGTGACCGCCTGTCTGCTCATCCTGGAACTGGCCGACCAGGAACGTGGGGACCGTGATGTGCTTCATCCACTCGCCTGGCGAGCGCTGGTCGAACACCGACGGCGTGCGGAACGGGTTCTGCCTGATCTGCTTCACCGCGTCCTGGCTCTGGAGGCGCAGCCGCTGGTTGGCGATGCAGTGCTTGTCGCCCGCCTTCACGAGCGCCTTTGCCCAGGGCTGGCCACCGTTCGGCGCGGGCACGGCGTCCCCCATGCGCTCCTTGGCCCACGAGGTCGCGAAGCCCGAGTTGGCGATCCCGCCCGGGAAGCTCGTGCCGGAGTAGACGTCGTCGGTCACCGACATCGGCGCGATCGCCGAGAGGTGCGGCGGTTGCGTGCCCGCCGTGAACAGCTGCGTGATGCCCGAGAACGAGATGCCCGCCATGCCGACCGTGCCGCCGCGGACCCACTTCTGCGCAGCGACGGTCTCGACCGCGTCATAGCCGTCGTAGGTGGTCGGCAGCCCGAAGAGGTCGAGTGCGCCGCCCGAGCAGCCCGAGCCGCGCATCTGCACGCTCACGACCGCGAACCCGAGCAGCGGGCCGATCAGCGACCCGACCGCGGTCGCGCTCGCAGGCACGAGCGGATCGGGCTTCGCCGGACCGCCGGACAACCCCGCCACGATCGAGGCGAGCAGGTCGTGCGGCGCGGCCGTCTGGTAGCCGGAGTACTCGATGAAGGTCGGGAACGGGCCGTCGGCAAGCTTCTTGCCCGACGGCAGGCGCACGGTCATCGCCAGCTCGACGCCATCGCGCACCTTCACGTAGTTGAGCCCCGCCTTGAGCTTGGTGCGCTTGAAGAACGCGTGCGAGGGGTCGCTCGCCTTCGTAGCGAGGACCGCGAACGGGCGCGTACGCCTGCCGTCCTGGCGGCGCACGGTGTAGCCCTTCGCCGCGCGGAGGTTCAGAAAGATCTTGCTGCCGAAGCGATCGGCGCGGCCGCTGGCGATGACGTGCCCCTTCACATCGGCGAGCCGCAGGCGCTCGCCCTTCTTGGCGCCGAGGACGTAGGCCTGGCCGATGCTGCCATGCGCCTTGATCGCCGCCCCTGCTGAGGTCGGAACGGCAGCGACGGCGACGATCGCCGACATGAGCAGGGCGCTGCGGAGCGTGGGCATGCGGGCGAGACTATCCGCAGCGGTCGATCGCTCGGATAGGCTCGCGCAATGCGTCAGCTCACGAGCCTCGACGCGCAGTTCCTCGCGATCGAGAACGGCCGCAACCTCGGGCACGTCTCCGGGCTCTCGATCTACGACCCGTCGACCGCGCCCGACGGCGTGCTGAACTCCGAGCGGATGTGCGCGGTGCTGACCGAGCGCCTGCACCTGCTGCCGCCGTTTCGCTGGCGCCTGGCGGAGGTGCCGCTCGGGCTCGATCACCCCTACTGGATCGACGACCCGGACTTCGACATCGAGTACCACGTGCGCGAGCTCGGATTGCCTGCGCCGGGCGATGATCGCCAGCTCGCCGAGCAGGTCGCGCGCCTTCACGCGCGCGCCCTGGATCGCGCGCATCCGCTGTGGGAGCTGTACGTCATCCAGGGGCTGAAGGGCGGTCGCGTCGCGGTGTTCACGAAGATCCACCACGCAGCGGTCGACGGGCTGTCGGGCGCCGAGATCCTGAGCGTGCTGCTGGACACCTCCGCGGAGGGCCGCGACCTGCCGGCGGCGCGCGACGGAAACGCTTTGGAGGCCGCCCCCAGCCAGCTGGAGATGCTCGGCCGCGGCCTGGTCGGCCTACCGCTTCACCAGCTGAGCGCGCTGCGCGCCGTGCCGCGCACGCTGGCCCATCTCGACGCCATCCCGGGCGTGCAGGACATCCCCGGCGCCCCGACGCTGGCGCGCGTGACGCGGCGCATCGGGCGCATCGGCCGCCCCGCCCGCGACGGCGGCATGCTCGAGGTACCGCGCACGCACGCGCCGCGAACGGTGTTCAACGGCCCGGTCTCCGCACACCGGCGCGTCGCCTTCGCCACGCTGTCGCTGACGACCGTCAAGGAGATCAAGAACGCGTTGGGCACGACGGTGAACGACGTCGTGATCGCGGTCTGCGCCGGGGCGCTGCGCTCCTGGCTGCAGGAGCGCGACGAGCTGCCCGACGAGCCGCTCGTGGCGATGATCCCGGTCTCGGTCCGGACCGCGGAGCAGCGCGGCACCTTCGGCAATCGCGTCTCGACGATGGCCGTCGCGATCCCGACCGATCTTGCCGACCCGCTCGAGCGGCTCGCAGCCGCCCACGAGGCGATGCGCTCGGCCAAGGACCACCACCGCGCCGTGCCCGCGACGCTGATGCAGGACGCGACCAAGTTCGTCCCGCCGGCGATCCACGCCCGCGCCTCACGCGTGACGCTCCGTCTGAGCGCCCGCAACGCCGTGTCGCCGATCTTCAACGTCGTGATCTCCAACGTCCCCGGCTCGCCCGTGCCGCTGTACTCCGCGGGCGCCCGGCTGCTCGCCAACTACCCCGTGTCCGCGGTCACCGACGGGATGGGCCTCAACATCACCGTCCTGAGCTACCAGGACGGCCTCGACTTCGCGATCGTCGCCGACCGCGAGCAGGTCGCCGACGCCTGGCCGCTGATGGATGCCCTGAGCGCAGCGCTCGACGAGCTCAAGGCGGCCGCCGCAAGCGCCATGACCGCTTAGGGTGGCGCGATGTCACCGGCTCGCGAACCGCGGATCGTCATCGTCGGCGCCGGCTTCGGCGGGGTCGCCGCGGCGATCGAGCTCCAGCGCCACGGCTTCCGCAACCTGACGATCCTGGACCGCGCGCCGGGGCTCGGAGGCACGTGGCACCACAACAGCTACCCGGGCGCCGCCTGCGACGTCCCGAGCCATCTGTACTCGTTCTCGTTCGCCCAGCGGCGCGACTGGTCGCGCCTCTGCTCTCCCCAGCAGGAAATCCTCGACTACGTCCACGAGGTTGCGGCGCGCTTCGGCGTCGATCGGCTCGTGACCCCGGACACCCAGGTCGTCTCCTGCGCATGGGATGAGTCGGCGCGGCAGTGGCAGACGACGAGCGCCGACGGCCGCATCTGGGAGTCCGACGCGATCGTCGTGGCCACCGGACAGCTCCATCAGCCCGCCTACCCCCGCGTCGAGGGACGCGAGCGGTTCGCCGGCCACAGCTTCCATTCCGCCCAGTGGGATCACGACTACGACATGCGCGGCAAGCGCGTCGCGGTGATCGGGACCGGGGCAAGCGCGGTCCAGTTCGTGCCGGAGATCGCCGAGCAGGCGGGGCGCCTCGTGATCTTCCAGCGCACGGGCAACTGGTTCCTGCCGCGCAAGAACCGGCCCTACCCCGCCGCGTTCAGGGCGCTCGTGAAACACGTCCCCGGGGTCCAGGCCTTCCGGCGCCGGTTCATCTTCAACTACGGCGAGTCGCTCACGCTGATGATCCGCCACCCGCGGACCTGGGGCCGCCTCGGCCACGCGCGTTCGGCCGCGTTCATGCGCTTCCAGCTGAAGGACCCTGAGCTGCGCCGCAAGGTCTGGCCCGACTACACCTTCGGCTGCAAGCGCGTCCTTTTCAGCTCGCATTTCCTGCCGGCGCTCCAGCGCCCGAACGTCGAGCTCGTCACCGATCCCATCGCCGCGCTGACCGAGCGCGGCGTGATGACCGCCGACGGCACCGAGCACGAGGTCGACTGCATCGTCTACGGCACGGGCTTTCGCACCAACGACTTCATGTTCCCGATGGAGATCACCGGCGCCGCGGGCCAGTCGCTGGCCGAGTCATGGGCCGACGGCGCGCACGCGCATCTCGGCATGACGGTGCCCGGCTTCCCGTCGATGTTCGTGATGTACGGCCCGAACACCAACACCTCGGGCGGTTCGATCATCGTCTACCTCGAAGCGCAGGCCGCGTACCTGCGCCAGGCCCTCCAACACGTCCGCGACCGCGGCGCGGTCGCCGCAGAGGTGCGCGCGGAGGTGGAGGCCGCCAGTGACGCCGAGGTCCAGCGGCGCTTCGCCGGGACCGCGTGGACGCAGTGTGACTCCTGGTATCGCAACGCCGAGGGCCGCATCGTCGCCAACTGGCCCGGCTACATGCGCGAGTACGTCGAACAGACCCGGGCGTTCCAGCCCTCGGAGTTCACGTTCCTGGAGCCGGCTCCGGCTCTCGGGGCGACGCCCTCCTGAACGCGAAGTCGGCCACGGACACAGGCCTTGAGGCTGCACGCGTCCGGTGACACCGTCACCGGATGCCATTGACCTTAAAGCGCCAGCCAGGACGCCGGCGGACCGACCGCCGGTCGGACAACTCCCAACCCGATCTTCACCAACTGTCCATACCCGGGCCGCATCGAGCTTGCCACCCTGAAGCCATGAGCGATGCGATCCTCCTGACCGGTGCCACAGGCTTCGTGGGCATGGCCGTTTTGGCGCGACTGCTGGAGCGCGACGAACGGCCGGTGGTCGTCCTCGTCCGCGCCGACGATCAGGAGCAGGCCGACGCGCGCCTGCGCGACGTACTCGGCGACCTGTGCGCGGAGCCCGAGGAGCACCTCTGGCGCGTGCGCGCCGTCGCCGGCGATCTCGAGCTTCCCGGGCTCGGAATCGAGTCACACGCGCGCGATCGCATCGCCGAAGAGGTCGGCGAGATCGTGCACGCGGCCGCCTCGGTCAGCTTCGAGTTGGCCCTGGACGCCTCGCGTGCGATCAACGTCGCGGGCACGCGCCGGATGCTCGACCTGGCGCGCGAGTGCGCGGCCTCCGGGGGCGGGCTACGGCGCTTCACCTACGTCTCGACCGCCTACGTCGCCGGCACGCGCAGCGGCACCGTGCACGAGCACGAGCTCGCCGCGGGACAGGACTTCCGCAATGCCTACGAGCACTCCAAGCACGAGGCCGAGATGCTGGTGCAGTCCTGCCACGGCGAGCTACCGGTGACGGTCGTACGCCCGAGCATCGTGGTGGGCGAGCGCGGGACCGGCTGGACGACGTCGTTCAACGTCATGTACGCCCCGCTGCGTGCCTTCTCGCTGGGCGCCTACTCGGTCGTGCCGGGGCGTCGTCGCGCCCACGTCGACATCGTGACGGTCGACCACCTCGCCGATGCGATCGTCGCGCTCGGCGCCGCGCCCGAGGCGCGCGGGGGCACGTTTCACGTCGTCGGCGGCGACAACGCCACGACGCTCGGCGAGATGGCCGACCTCTCGGCCCGGCGCTTCGGGCGGCGCATGCCGCGGTTCGTCCCGCCACCGATCTACCGCCGCGCGATCGAGCCGTTCCTCCTGCGCCGAGGTGACGCGCCGCGCCGCAAGGCTCTCCGGCGCACCGCGGTCTACCTGCCCTACTTCTCGCTGCGCCTGAGCTTCGACGACCGCCGCGCCCGTGCACTCCTGGACCCGCTCGGGATTCGCGCCACGCCGATCGCGGAGCATTTCGACGAGATCGTCGACTTCGCGCTCGCCGCGGGTTGGGGGCGCCGGCCGATCAGCCGCCTGCAGGCCCATGCGATCGCGGACGAAGCACGCGCCGAAGAATCGCCCTTCGTCCGCGCTCCGGCCGTAGCAGTCGACTGAATCGCGACGGCGGGTGCTGCCAGCGGCGCGGATCGAGCTCCGCGCCGCAAAGCGCGCAACCAGCGGCATATGGCGTCACCCGCTCGCCGCACGACGGGCATCGGCTCGGGCCTCGGAGTGGCATGGACCGACCGTAGGCCGACCGCGTGAGGACCGGCTCAGCGGAGCCTAAGAATCGTGTGAGCCCACGCCCCGCGCACAGCCGGGCGTGTCAGTTGCACATGAAGCAACGGCCCTGCGCGCACGAGCACACCGGGACCTGGGCGCCGGAGCGCGCCGGGCGCCAGCGGCGCACCCAGGCGATCGCGGCGGGATCGGTGCGATCCGCGGAGCCGCCCGGCCAGCAGCTGCGCTGCATCCGCGCGACCAGGTTGCTGGTCTCGGACGCCGAGCGGCCGGCAAGAGCGGAGATGTGATCGCGCGGGTCGTCGTTCATGTTCCGAACGGTTGTACCCGCCCGGGCGGTCGACGTGGACACCCGCGGGAATCAAGGCCCTGGGGGCCGGCGCTCCGCCCTGTCGTCGGGCACCGGCGCCCAGGCAATGCGTCAGGTGCGCTGTGGCACCTTCGAGATGGCCTCCTGGTAGAGGCTCATCATCCGCGCGACGCCCTCGTTGGCGTACCCGTCGATGTGGCGCATCCCATCCACACACAGCTCGGCGTCCACCGTGTTGCGGATGAACTCCTCGTCCTCCCGAACCGCTGCGATCTGCTGCGCCGTCCCGTGAACCTCGATGTAGCCACCGATGTCGCCGTTGGGGCTCAGCAGCACGGCATCGAACTTCTCGATGCGGCCATCCTGCTGCATGCGCCCAAGGATGCCCATCGCATCGTTGAACACCTCGAGCCCCCGGTCCTCCGCCCCACGGACGGTCTGGCCCCAGGAGATGAAGAGCAGACGATCGGCCATGCCGACCTCCCTTCGCTCGTGGCCCGGCCCGATCAGCCGGGCGCGTCCTGCTGACTGTCTCACCCTCGTACCTGCCGGGTCAATCGACCGTGCAGACGAACATCCCCGGGGACCCCATGCCGTGGCGTGCGACGACGTCGGGCGGCAGGGACTCCACGTAGCGGTCCACGAGCACGGTGAGCCCGGCGTCGCGCATCCGACTCGGCGCGTCGCGCCCGTACAGCCGCACGTGGTCGGCCTGCCAGAAGGCGCGGACGCGATCCTCCGGCTCGGTGATCGCCGGGTCCTCGTAGGTGTCCGGCCGCGAGATGTCCATCGGCACCAGGATCAATGCGCGCCCACCCGGCTTCAGGACGCGTGCGAGCTCCCTCATCGCCTGCCGGTCGTCAGGAACGTGCTCGAGGACATGGCTGCAGACGACGAGATCGAACGCGTCGTCGGCGAGCGGCAGGTCCTGGATGTCGGCGTGGAGCATCGCCTGCGGTGCGTCGAGGTCGGTGCTCAGGTACTCGCGTGCAATGCCCCGCAGCCGGGGCTCCATGATCGGCTCGGGTGCGAAATGCAGCACGTCGACGCGCCGTGTTGACCAGGCGGACAACTCCTCGTCGAGCCAGTAGGCCAGCAGACGATGACGCTGATGGGCGTCGCAGGACGGACAGATCCGGTTCGGGTTCCCGCGCACGTCGGGTGCGAACTCGCGAAAGCTGTGTCCGCAGCACGGGCACTGCACCGCGTCGCCCGCGTACTCGCGCACGAGCGCCG
>JAWVFZ010000309.1:0-3301 GCA_033855555.1 Solirubrobacteraceae bacterium | reverse complement strand
AGTCGGAAGCATGTGGGTGTGGTGGATCATCGCCGGGGTCGCCCTGGCCGTGGGGGAGATGGCCATCATGGGCTTCTTCCTCGGACCGTTCGCGGGCGGCGCCTTCGCGGCGGCGATCTTCAGCCTCGCGGGGGCGGGCACGGCCGTCTCGATCGTCGTGTTCGCGGTCATCACCGCCCTGCTGTTCGCCTTCGTGCGGCCGGTCGCGCGCCGCCACCTTCGCCAGCCTCCCGAACTTCGCACCGGCACCGCCGCGCTCGTCGGGCGCTCCGGGATCGTCCTGGAGCGCATCGCCAACGACGAGGGCATCGGCTGCGTGAAGATCGACGGCGAGGTGTGGACCGCCCGGGCCTACGTCGAAGACGACGTCATCGAAGCCGGCAAGCGCGTTCAGGTCATCCAGATCAGGGGCGCGACAGCGCTCGTCAGCGAATGAGGAAAGGGCTCACATGGCAGCCTTGATCGTCGTCGCCGTATTGGTGTTGTTCGCGTTGTACGTCGCTTCGCGAACCGTGCGCATCATTCCGCAGGCCAAGGCCGGAGTCGTGGAGCGCCTGGGCCGCTACAGCCGCACGCTCACGCCAGGGCTGACGATCGTCGTGCCGTTCATCGACAAGGTGCGCCCGCTGATCGACCTGCGCGAGCAGGTGGTGACGTTCCCGCCCCAGCCGGTGATCACCGCCGACAACGTCTCGGTTGGTGTCGACACCGTCCTGTACTTCACGATCACCGAGCCCAAGGATGCGACCTACGAGATCGCCAACCCGTTGCAGGCGATCGAGCAGCTCACGGTCACGACGCTGCGCAACATCATCGGGTCGCTGACGCTCGAGGAGACGCTGACCTCCCGTGACGAGGTCAACGACAAGCTGCGCATCGTGCTCGACGAGCGCACGGGCAAGTGGGGCATTCGCATCAACGGCGTGGAGCTCAAGTCCATCGATCCCCCGCAGGGCATCCAGGAGGCGATGGAGAAGCAGATGCGCGCCGAGCGCGACCGCCGCGCGGCGATCCTGACCGCCGAGGGCGTGAAGCAGTCGCAGATCCTCACCGCCGAGGGCGAGAAGCAGGCGGCCGTCCTCAAGGCCGAGGGCGGCAAGACGGCGGCGATCCTGCGCGCGGAGGGCGAGGCGAGCGCGATCGGAACCGTCTTCCAGGCGATCCACGAGGGCGGTCCCGACCAGGCGCTGCTCAGCTACCAGTACCTGCAGATGCTGCCCCAGCTCGCCAGGGGCGAGGCCAACAAGATCTTCGTGATCCCGAGCGAGTTCTCCCAGGCGCTGGGCAACGTCGCGGGCAAGCTGACCGGTGTCGTGGCCCCGCCCGCGCCGCCGCAGGTTCCCCCGGCCGCATGATCGATCCGCGCGTCGAGGCGTACGCCGACTCGCTCACGACTCCTCCGGCCGACGATGTGGTCCGCCTGGACCGCGCCGCCCGCCAGGAGCTGCCCTATGCGGCGATGCTCAGCGGGCCGGTCGTCGGCCGCCTGCTCGAGACGCTCGTCTGGCTCGAGCGCCCGCGGCTGGTCCTCGAGCTCGGCACATATGCAGGCACCAGCGCCCTGGCGATGGCCGGAGCGCTGCCCGAAGGCGGCCGGATCATCACGTGCGAGCTGAGCGACGAGCACGCCGACTTCGCCCAGCGGGCGTTCGATGCGTCGCCGCTTGGCCGGCGCATCGAGCTGCGGCGCGGGCCGGCGCTCGAGTCGATCGCGGCGATCGACGAGCCGATCGACTTCTGCTTCATCGACGCCGACAAGCCCAGCTACACCGACTACTACGAGGCAGTGCTCCCGAAGCTGTCCGAGCACGGGCTGATCGCCGCCGACAACACGCTGCGCGACGGCAGCGTCCTTGACCCCGACGACGAGGGCGGGCGCACGATGGACGCGTTCAACCGCCATGTCGCCGCGGACCCGCGCACGGTCCAGGTGCTGCTGACGGTCCGCGACGGCGTCACGCTCATTCGCCGCGCGTAGCTCCCCCTAGACTCAGAGTCCATGTTCGACGTCCTCGCCGACAAGCTCCAGGCAACCATGTCCGACGTCCGCGCGCGTGGCACGCTGACCGAGGACGACATCAACAAGGCGATGCGCGAGATCCGGCTCGCGCTCCTCGAGGCGGACGTCAACTTCAAGGTCGTCAAGCAATTCACGACGACCGTCAAGGAGCGCTGCCTGGGCGCCGGCATCATCGGCGGGCTCAACCCGGGGCAGGCCGTCGTCAAGATCGTCCACGAGGAGCTCGCGACGCTCATGGGCGGCGCCTCGGCCGGGCTGGCGTTCTCGCCGCGCCCTCCGACGGTCGTCCTGATGGCGGGCCTGCAGGGCTCGGGCAAGACCACGGCCGCCGCCAAGCTGGCCCGCTATCTGAAGAACGAGCATGGATCGTCGGTGGCGCTGGCGGCCTGCGACGTGTACCGCCCCGCCGCCGTCGAGCAGCTCGTGACGATGGGGACCCGCGCCGGCGCCGAGGTCTACGAGCGCGGCACCCACGAGAGCCCTGTCGAGATCGCCCGCTGGGCGCTCGACCAGGCCAAGATGAACGGCAAGGACGTTCTGATCGTCGACACCTCCGGGCGGCTGCACGTCGACGAGGTGCTCATGCAGGAGCTCGTCGACATCCGCGGCGCCGTCAAGCCGCATTCGATCCTGCTCGTCGTCGACGCGATGACCGGTCAGGACGCGGTGAACGTCGCCGAGCGGTTCGCCGAGTCGGTGCAGTTCGACGGCGTCCTCATGTCCAAGCTCGACGGCGATGCCCGCGGGGGCGCCGCGCTGTCGGTCAAGGCCGTGACCGGCAAGCCGATCCTGTTCGCGTCGACCGGCGAGAAGCTGGAGAACTTCGAGCGCTTCCACCCCGACCGCATGGCGCAGCGGATCCTCGGCATGGGCGACGTCATGTCGCTGATCGAGAAGGCCGAGAAGCAGTTCGACACCGACGAGGCGGCCGAGCTCGAGCGCAAGCTGCGCGCCAACGAGTTCACCCTCGACGACTTCCTCAAACAGCTCAAGCAGATCCGCAAGATGGGCCCGCTGACCAACCTGCTCGGGATGCTGCCGGGCGTCGGCGCGCAGATGAAGGGCCTCAAGGTCGACGAGCGCGAGCTTGACCGCATCCAGGCGATCATCCTGTCGATGACGCCGGAGGAGCGGCGCCGCCCGGAGCTCGTCAAGGGCTCCCGTCGGCTGCGCATCGCCAACGGCTCCGGAACCAACGTCTCCGCGGTGAACCACCTCATCAAGCAGTTCGGCCAGATGCGCAAGGTCATGAAGCAGATGACGCGCGGCAAGATGCCCGAC
>JAWVFZ010000308.1:0-2535 GCA_033855555.1 Solirubrobacteraceae bacterium | reverse complement strand
TTCGACGCCAAGGATCCGGGCACCCAGGCCGTGATGCGGGGCGCGCCCCGTCTTGCCGACCACCTCGACGCCGACGATCGCGAGCACTTCGCCCAGGTCACCGACCTACTGGCCCGCGCCGACGTGGAATGGGAGCACGACGACGGCCTCGTGCGCGGCCTGGACTACTACACGCGCACGATCTTCGAGTTCAGCTCGGACGCGCTCGGCGCCCAGTCGGGCGTGGGCGGCGGCGGGCGCTACGACGGGCTGGTCGAGCAACTCGGCGGCCCGTCGACGCCGGGCTGCGGATGGGCGGCCGGCGTGGAGCGGATGCTGATGGCCGCCGACGACCGCCACGAGATGGAGGCCGTCTCCGACCTGTTCGTCGTGTGGGAGCCCGGCGAGCGGGCGGATGCATTCGAGCTTGCGTCGGCTGGGCGCCGCGCAGGCCTGGCCGCGCAGCTCGACCTCGGCGGGCGCTCGGTCAAGGGACAGATGAAGCAGGCCGATCGCGTCGGCGCCAGATACGTTGCGATCCTCTACTCCGACGGGACGGTGCTGCGCGACATGGACTCAGGTGACGAGGAGAAGGTCGACCGCGAGAGCGTCGTCCCTGCCGTGCTGAAGGGCCGGCACGCACTGTGAGGCAGGCGCCGCGCCCCAACGACTATCGCGACGCCTGGTGCGGCGAGCTGACCGCCGAGCGCGCCGGGACGAGCGCCCGCGTGTCCGGCTGGGTCCACCGCCGCCGTGACCACGGCGGGCTCATCTTCATCGACCTGCGCGACCGCTCGGGGCTCGTCCAGCTCGTCTTCCACCCGGACACCAGCGGCGCCGCGTTCGCCCAGGCCGAGCAGCTGCGCTCCGAGCACGTCGTCTGCGCCACCGGTCAGGTCGTGCGGCGCGAGGAGGGCAACGTCAATCCGAACCTGCCGACCGGCGAGATCGAGATCGCGGTCACCGAGATGGAGGTGCTCGCCGAGTCCGAGACGCCGCCGTTCCCGCTGGATGACGACAGCGTCGACGTTGACGAGGTCCTGCGGCTCAAGTACCGCGCGCTGGACCTGCGCCGCCAGACCATGCAGGACGTCATGGCGCTGCGCCATCGCGTCATCAAGGTCATGCGCGACGTGCTCGACCAGCGCGACTTCCTGGAGATCGAGACGCCGATCCTCACGCGCTCGACCCCCGAGGGGGCGCGCGACTTCCTGGTGCCGAGCAGGATGCAGCCAGGCTCGTGGTACGCGCTGCCGCAGTCGCCGCAGCTGTTCAAGCAGCTGCTGATGATCGCCGGCTACGAGCGCTACTTCCAGATCGCGCGCTGCTTCCGCGACGAGGACCTGCGCGGCTTCCGCCAGCCGGAGTTCACGCAGCTGGACATCGAGCTGGCATTTGTCGACGAGGAGGACGTGATCGGCACGACGGAAGCCGTGATGGCTGCTGTCTTCGAGGCCGCCGACTTTCCGGTTCCGCCGCTCCCGTGGCCGCGGATCGGCTACGACGAGGCAATGCTGCGGTTCGGCACCGACAAGCCGGACACGCGCTATGCGATGGAGATCCACGACGTCGGGCCGCTGCTGAAGGGCAGCGAGTTCAAGGTCTTCGAATCGGTGCTGACCAACAACGGCGTCGTGCGCGCGTTCAACGCCGGCAACCGTGAGCTGTCGCGTTCCGAACTCGACGGGCTCAACGAGATCGTCCAGCGTCACGGCGCCAAGGCCGTCGCGCCGATCTACGCCGGCGAGGGCGGCTGGGCCGGCAACCTCGCGAAGTTCTTCAGCGCCGAGCAGATCGCGGCCGTCAACGCCGAGCTCGGCGCCTCCGACGGTGACCTGTTGCTGTTCGTCGCCGACCGGCGCCACATCGCGCCCGTGGCGCTCGGCGCGCTGCGCATCGAGCTGGCCGAGCGCTTCGGACTGGTCCCGCACGACCGCCACGAGCTCATCTGGGTCGTCGACTTCCCGATGTTCGAGCGCGATCCCGAGGCAGGCCGCTGGACGGCGATCCACCATCCCTTCACCGCGCCGTCGGGCTCCTTCGACGATCCCGACGCGATGCGGTCGCGCGCGTACGACCTGGCGCTCGACGGAGTGGAGATCGGCGGCGGGTCCATCCGTATCCACACGCCCGAGGTCCAGCGCGAGGTCTTCAAGGTCCTCGGCATGTCCGAGGACGAGGCGCAGGCCCGCTTCGGCTTCCTCCTCGATGCCCTGCGCTACGGCGCTCCGCCGCACGGCGGGATCGCGTTTGGCATCGACCGCGTCGTCGCGATCCTGGCCGGCCGCGATTCCATCCGTGACGTCATCGCGTTCCCCAAGACAGCGTCCGGCACCGATCCCCTGACCGGCGCGCCGGCACCCGTCGACGGCCAGCAGCTGCGCGAGCTGGGCGTCCGTTCGCTGGTCGAACCAGGCAGCTAGACCGACGAATCGGCGATTCCAGGCTCAAGTCGGCGCGTAGGGCGCCGATACGTTGGACGTGGAACAGGTCTCTCGGCCCGCGCTGATCGCGCTGATCGCAGCCTTCGCCTTCGCCGGCGCTTGGTTCACCGTG
>JAWVFZ010000307.1:0-4275 GCA_033855555.1 Solirubrobacteraceae bacterium | reverse complement strand
GACGAGCCGACCGGGCAGCTCGACGGTCCCACCGGCGCCGCCGTCGTCGGGACGCTGCTCGACGCCGCCGGGCACTCCGACGCGGCGCTCGTCGTCTCCACCCATGACCCCGCCGTCGCCGCGCGCTTCAACGAGCGCTGGGAGATGCACAGCGGCCTTCTGACAACCCCTGTCCTGGAGCACGCATGATCGTCCTCGCCTGGCTGCGCGGCCTCGCCGCCCATCGTCGCGGGCGCCTGCTTGCGACCGCCGCCGGCGTCGCCGTCGGCGTCGCCCTGCTCGCGTCCATCGGCACCTTCCTGTCCTCGACCAGCTCGAAGATGACGAGCCGCGCGATCGCGCGCGTGCCCGTCGACTGGCAGGTCGAGGGACGGCCCGGGGCGAGCTCCACCGCGCTGTTGGCGAACGTTCGCAAGGCCCAGGGCGTGCGCGTCGCGCAGCCCGTCGGCTTCGCGCCGACCACCGGCCTGCAGGCGAACACCGGCGGGACCGTCCAGCACACCGGCCCCGGCGTGGTCCTCGGCCTGCCGCCCGGCTACGCGCAGTCGTTCCCCGGCGAGATCCGCACCCTCGCCGGCAGCGGCACCGGCGTCCTGCTCGCCCAGCAGACGGCCGCCAACCTCCACGCCAAGCCCGGCGACGTCATCAAGATCGGGCGCGCGGGTGCGGGCGCCGCCACGCTGCGCGTCGCCGGCGTCGTCGAGCTGCCCGCCGCCGACTCGCTGTTCCAGCAGGTCGGCGCACCGCCCGGCGCACAGCCACAGGCACCGCCGGACAACGTCGTGCTGATCCCGCAGGCGACGTTCGCGAGCCTGGAGTCGAAGGTCCCCGGCGCGCGCACGCAGGTCCACGTGCGCCTGGACCACCACCTGCCCGGCAGCCCGAGCGCGGCCTTCGACCAGGTCACCTCGAGTGCGCACAACCTCGAGGCATCCCTTGCCGGCACCGGGCTCGTGGGCAACAACCTCGGCTCGGCGCTGGACGCCGCACGCCAGGACGCGCTCTACGCGCAGCTCCTGTTCCTGTTCCTCGGCGTGCCCGGCGCGATCCTGGCCGGCCTCATCACCGCCTCGGTCGCCTCGCTGGGCGCGGCGCGCCGCCGCCGCGAGCGGGCGCTGCTGCGCACCCGCGGCGCTTCCTCGCGCCGGCTCGTGCGCATGGCGGCAGGTGAGGCAGCGCTGGCCGGCGGCGCCGGCGTGGCCGTCGGCCTTGCAGGCGCCCTTGTCATCGGCAGCACGAGCTTCGGCACCGGGAGCTTCGGCGCGAGCACGCTGACGGCAGTGCTGTGGGCGGGCGGCTCGGCGCTCGCCGGGCTCCTGATCGCCGCGCTGGCGATCGTCCTGCCCGCGTGGCGCGACGCGAAGTACTCGACGGTCGCAAGCCAGCGCCAGTCCGTCGGGCGCGCCGGCCAGCGCCCGGTCTGGGCCCGCTACCACTTCGACTTGATCGCGCTTGCCGGGGCCCTGTTCGTGTACTGGCAGGCGTCGCGCAACGGCTACCAGCTCGTGCTGGTGCCCGAAGGCGTCCCGCAGGTGTCTGTCAACTGGTACGCGCTACTGGCCCCCGTGCTGGCGTGGATCGGCGGCGGCCTGCTCGTGATGCGCCTGTCGGAGCTCGTCCTGCGCCGCGGGCGCGGTCCCCTGACCCGCGCATTCCGGCCGCTGGCCGGGCGGCTCGCGCCGACCGTGTCGGCATCGATGAGCCGTGACCGTGCGCATCTCGCGCGGGCCGTCGCGCTCGTTGCCCTCACGATCGCCTTCGCAGCCTCGACCGCGGTGTTCAACTCCACCTACAAGGCACAGGCCGAGGCGGACGCGCGCCTGTCCAACGGCGCGGACGTCACCGTCACCCAATCGCCCGGCGTCAGCGTCGCCCCGCAGGGCGCGGCGCGAATCGCCGCAGTCCCGGGCGTGAAATCGGTCGAGCCGCTCGTGCACCGCTTCGCCTACGTCGGCGCGGACCTCCAGGACCTCTACGGGGTGCGGCCCTCGACGATCGGCGCGGCGGGCAAGCTGCAGAACGGCTGGTTCGCCGGCGGCAGCGCGCAGAGCCTGATGCAGAAGCTCGGCAAGCAGCCCGACGGCGTGCTCGTCAGCCAGGAGACCGTGCGCGACTTCCAGCTGCATCCCGGCGACCTGCTTCGCCTGCGCCTGCAGAACGCGCAGACCAAGCAGCTCACGACGGTGCCCTTCCACTACGTGGGCATCGCCAAGGAGTTCCCGACGGCCCCGCGCGACAGCTTCTTCGTCGCCAACGCCGGCTACGTCGCGAACCGCACGGGCACGCCCGCGGTCGGCACCTTCCTGGTGCAGACCGACGGCACGAGCCCGAGCACCGTCGCCAACCGCCTGCGCTCGGTCGTCGGCACGAACGCACAGGTCACCGACATCGTCGGCCAGCGCAAGGTGATCGGGTCCAACCTCACCGCCGTCGAGCTGTCGGGGCTCACGCGCATCGAGCTCGGGGTCGCCCTGGCCCTGCTCGTCGCGGCGACCGGGCTCGCGCTCGCGCTGGGCTTCCACGAGCGCCGGCGGACGTTCGCGATCGCCGCCGCTCTGGGCGCCGACACGCGCCAGCTCGGCGGCTTCGTGTGGAGCGAGTCGGCGTTCGTGACCGGCGGCGGGCTGGTCCTGGGCGCGCTGGCGGCCGCCGGGCTCTCGACGATGCGCGTCACGGTCCTGACCGGCGTCTTCGACCCGCCGCCCGACTACCTCACGATCCCGTGGGGCTACCTTGTAGCTCTGGTCGCGCTCGCTTTCGTCGCGGTCGCGCTCGCAGGCGCCGGGACGCTCCGCGCGCTGCGGCGCCCGGCAATCGAACAGCTGCGGGACCTCTAGACGATGGTCGCCTCGATCACACAGCAACTCACCGATTTCGTCGCCCGTCACGGCATCGTCGCCGTGTTCGCGCTGATGGCGATCGACGCGGTCCTGCCGGCCGGCAGCGAGCTCGTGATGCTCTACGCGGGCGCTCTGGCATCCGGGGCGCTCGCGCAGCACGTCGGCCTGTTCGGGACGCAGCTGCACTATGGCCTCGACGCCTACATCGCGCTCGCGCTTGCCGGCACGCTGGGATACCTCGTCGGCGCCGTCGCGGGCTGGGCGCTCGGCGCGCGCGGCGGCGCACCGCTGGTCGAGCGCTATGGCCGGGCGCTGCACCTGACGCCGGCGCGGATGCGCAAGGCCGAGCGGTGGTTCGACCGCTTCGGCTCGCACGCGGTCTTTCTCGGCCGGCTCACGCCGGTGGCGCGCTCGTTCATCTCCGTCCCCGCCGGCGTCCTCGGCAGCCCGCTCCGGCCATACACGCTGCTCACGCTCGCCGGATCACTGATCTGGTGCTTCGCCCTCGCGGGCGTGGGCTGGGCGCTCGGCGCGAGCTACGCCAACGCTCACAACATCACGCAGTACTTCGACTACGCCGTCGTCGCCGGAGTCCTCGTGCCGCTCGCGTTCGTGATCGTGCGGATGCGCCGTGACCCGCCGCCGGCCTAAGAACCCGCTCTAGGCCGGCAGCTCCACCAGGAAGCACGCGCCTGCGCCGTTGCCGTTCTCGCCGGCGCGTACGTCGCCGCCCGCGGCGCGCGCGAGCCGGCGGGCGAGCGCGAGGCCCAGACCGGTCCCCTGGTGGTCACACGGCTGCGCACCGCGCGCCCCCGGGGCGAAGATCGCCTCGGCTTCCCCTGGCACGAGCCCGGGCCCGTCGTCGCGGACGCGCACGACGACCCCGGTTCCGTTGCGCTCCGCGTCGACGGTGACCGTCGAAGCCGCGAAGTGCGAGGCGTTGTCGAGCAGCGGCGCCACGACGCGCTCGACGACGTCGGCGTCGAGGCCAACCGCGAGCGGCCCATCCGGGAGGCGGATCTCCAGGCGCGCGCCGCGCTGGGCCAGCGCCGGGGTCCACGCCTCCTCCAGGCCGGAGAGCGCCTCCGACAGATCGCTGCGGCCGCGCGGAGCATGCGACTCGGCACGCGCTGCGGCCAGCAGCGTCTCGACGATGCGGTTCATCTGCTCGGCGCTGCGCACCACCACCTCGTGGGCCTCGTGCACCTCCGCCGCTGAGCGTTCGCGGCGTTGCAGCAGCTCCATCTCGGCAAGGATCCGCGCCAGCGGGGTTCGCAGCTCGTGCGAGAGCTCGGCCGAGAGCCGCTGCTCATGGCGCAGGCTCGCCGCCAGGCGGTCCAGCAGCGCGTCGAAGGTCGCCGCCAGCTCCCCCAGCTCATCCGGGCGCGGCCCGACGCCGAAACGCCGCTCGAGGTCGTGCTCGCTCCACTCCGCC
>JAWVFZ010000306.1:0-2667 GCA_033855555.1 Solirubrobacteraceae bacterium | reverse complement strand
TAGCCGAGATCGCTCGAGAGGTCGAACGTGAGCGTCTCGGCCAGCCGCTCGGTCTCCGCCACCGCGTCGGGGTGGTCCTCGAAGCGCGCCGCCATCGCCGCGGGCGTCGCGAGGACGTGGGCGTGGTTGCCGCGCCGCAGCGGCTCGGATGCGTCGAGCGTGGTGTGCTCGCGGATCGCCACGAAGACGTCCTGCAGGCGCGCGCGCGCCTGCGAGTGCGCGTGCACGCCGCCGGTCGCGACGCAGGGCACGCCCAGCCGCTGGGCGAGCGCCGCCAGCCCGCGGTTCAGCGTCCGGTCATGACGGGCGAACGGCCGCTGAAGCTCGACCCGGAAGCCATCGCGCCCGAAGGCGCCCAGCAGGCGTTGCATCGTCGGCTCGTCGCGCACGCCATGGCAGGCGCAGCCCGACAGGCAGACGAGGCCCTCCGCGTGCTCCTCCAGAACGTCGAGCGAGACGCCGGGCTTCTCGACCGTCCTGCGCCCCGGCGTGTCCCGCGTGCGCGCATGCGCGTGCGTGAGCAGCCTGCAGAGGTTGTGCCATCCGCGCTCGGAGCGCACGAGCAACGTCAGATGCCGGTGATCGTCCAGCGTGATCTCGCCCCCGTGGATCGCCCGCAGGCCGAGCGGCTGCGCGGCCATGGCGAACTCCATCGACCCGGAGATCGTGTCGTGGTCGGTGAGCGCCATCGCCCGGTGCCCGCGCTGCACCGCGGCCACCACGAGCTCCTCCGGCAGGGACGCGCCGTCCAGAAAGGAGAAGGCGGAGTGCGCGTGGAGCTCGACGTAGGCCATGCGAACGCATGTTCGCACGAGTTCCGGATGCTGTCACGCGGCCGACAGGCAGTCGTAGCGCGGGATCCAGAAGCCGTCTCCCCCGCGCTCCAGCGCAGCGAGCAGCCTGGCGCTCTCCGACGTGTGGAGCATGCCGCCGCCGCCGAGCGGCAGCTTGCCGTCGAGCTTCAGGCGGTCCTGCGTGTTGCCGTATGCCCGCACCTGCACGGTGCCCTCGGCCAGGACCATGCCCAAGACGCTCCAGGCCGTTGACACATCGACTCCGGCAAGCGCCTCCGCGAGGCCCCGCACCGATGCCGCCCGGCCGGGCTGCGTCAGGTCGAGGTGCGCCTCGAGCTCCCAGCTGCGCCCCCGCCCGGCGCGCAGGTGCCCGGCGACCGGCTGCAGCAGCGCCGGCAGGTCCGGCGAGGCACGCAGCGCTCCGGCTCCCAGCAGCGCCAGGTCGAGCGGCCGGCCGGCCCGGTCCACCGTGAGCGCCACCTGGGCGCGCGCGGATCCGCTCGCAGACGCTCCCGCCCCACGCGCGCCGGCGCCGACGTCGAGCGAAACCGATCCCTTCAAATACAGCGTGCGCCGGCCCGTGCGGAGGTCCTGGCGCTCGCCTGCGAACAGCTCGCCGCCAAGCGCCGCGCGGGCGGCCACCGGACCGAGGCCGAGGCTTCTTGCCAGCGAGGCCACGCCGCCGGCCTCGGCATAGCGCGCCAGCGGCGCGGGGATCCGCGGCAGCGCTGCTTCCACGCGCCGCCAGTAGGCGCTCACGGCCGGGGTGTAGAAGGCCGGGTCCACCTTCGGGCGATGCAGCAACCGCAGCAGCGCCGCGGCCTGGCGCTCGTCGGCGACCTCGTAGATCTCGCCCTCGCCGCGACGTGCCATCAACGAGGCGCGCAGCTCCCCGCCCAGGACGACCTTCCCCACGCTGATGTCCAGGCCCGCTCCGAACGAGACGCCGGCGTCGAGGTGATTCCCGACGGTGACCCGTACGCGCCCGTCGGACCGCCGCTCGACGAGGGCCGACGTCCCGCCGGCCAGCCGGACGACGGCGACGTCGAGGTGCAGGTCGTCTGCCGTCCGGTTGCTGGCGACCGAGCACGCCGGATGCGCCACGGCGCAGTCGTGGCCCTCGACGATGCACAGCGCGCGGCGCACCTGGGCGAGCGTGGAGGAGGCGATCGCGCGGCCGCCGAGCGCGAGCCCGCCGAAGAGCAGCACGCCGGCGACGAGGCCGACGACCGCGAGGTACTCGACCGCGGCCTGGCCGGAAGCAGAGCGGGGGCGCATGGATTGACCATGCGCCCCCGCGTGTGACGGATCAGCACGTCACCGTGCCGGATCTACTGGACCTCGACCGTCCCCTTCATCTCCGGGTGGAGCAGGCAGATGTAGGTGTAGGTGCCCGGCTTGCTGAACGTGATCGTCTGTTTGGTCGGGAAGTTTCCGATCGGCCGACCGGGGCTGGCGAGCAGGCCCGTGTTCCAGAAGCCATCGCCGTGATTGGTGCCGTCGTAGGCCGGCAGCGTGGCGTCGCTCTGCAGGTGCACCATGCTGCTTGCGACCAGCGTGGGCGGACCGCCCGGCGCGGAATCGGCAGCGGGAGCGATCTGGTTCTGCACGAGCGCCATCAGCGCCGCCTCGGGCCCGAACGAGAAGGTGTGGTTGTCGTTCGAGTTCGGCGACATCTGCAGCGTGACCGGCGTGTTGACCGGGACCGTCGCCTTCGCGGGGTAGTACGCGTAGTTGACGAAGCCATTGCCGTCGGCGCCGGCCTGGATCGTGTCCGGAGCCGACTGGCCGGCCTTGTCGGCGGCCCTGGCCTTGGCGGCGTAGCTGGAGAGCTGCTTCTTGGCGGCCTTCTTGACGGCGGCTGCACTCGGGA
>JAWVFZ010000305.1:0-3137 GCA_033855555.1 Solirubrobacteraceae bacterium | reverse complement strand
CCTCGGGCTGAACCGCAACAAGCGCTCGGTGACGCTCGACCTCAAGGATCCCGGCGACGTCGAGCTCGCGCGGCGGCTGTGCGAGCGCGCCGACGTCGTCATCGAGTCGTTCCGGCCGGGAACGATCGAGCGCCTCGGTCTCGGCCACGCCGAGATCCAGGCGGCCAACCCCGGCGTCGTCTACTGCTCGATCAGCGCGTTCGGCTCGGGCGAGGAGGCCGCGCGGCTGCCCGGCTATGACCTCCTGCTCCAGGCCATGAGCGGGCTCATGAGCGTCACGGGCGAGCCCGACGGCCGCCCGCTGAAGGTCGGCGCGGCGCTGATCGACATGATCTGCGGGCTCTACGCCACGACCGGCGTGCTCGCCGCCTTGCAGGCGCGAACGCGCACCGGCCGCGGCCAGCGCGTCGAGGTGTCGCTCATGGACAGCGCGCTCGCAGGACTGCTCAACCAGGCCTCCGCTCATCTGCTCGCCGGTGCGGTCCCCGGGCGGCTGGGAAACCGCCACCCGTCGATCTCGCCCTACGAGACCTACCGCGCCGCCGACGGCGAGTTCGCCGTGGCGGTCGGCAACGACGCGATCTTCGCCCGGCTGTGCGCCACCATCGGCCGGCCCGAGATGTCCGTCGACGAGCGCTTCGCGACCAACGCCGCGCGGCTGGAGCGCCGCGACGAACTCGGCGCGATGCTCGAGGGCGCCTTCGCGGCGGCGACGGCGGTCGAGTGGGTGCAGCGGCTGTCGGAGGCCGGCGTGCCGGCCGGGCCGATCAACGACATCGCGGAGGCGTTCGCCTTCGCCGAGGCACTCGGGCTGCAGCCGGTGTGGGAATCCGACGGCGTGCGCGGGGTGCGCTCCCCCTTGCGGCTCTCGGACACCCCCGCCGCCGCGCGCCGCCGCCCCCCGGCGCTCGGCGAGCACGACGCCGAGCTGCGCGCCTGGCTCGCGGGCGACTGACTCAGCCTGCGGAGGCCGCCATCGCCTGGCGGATCGTCTTGGGAAGCATGAAGCGGACGTCCTCCTGGACGACCTCGAACTCCGAGACGTCCTCGACGCCCCGCTCGCGGAAGAAGTCGACCAGCCGCCGCACGAGCTCCTCGGGCGCGCTCGCGCCCGAGGTGATGCCGACCGTCTCGACGCCGTCGAGCCACTCCTCCTGCACCTGCGACTCGGTGTCGATCAGATGCGAGGCGGCGCCATGCTCGCGCGCGACCTCGACCAGGCGGTTGGAGTTCGACGAGTTGCGCGAGCCGATGACGAGCACGAGGTCGCACAGCGGCGCCATCTGCTTGACGGCCGCCTGCCGGTTCGTCGTGGCGTAACAGATGTCGTCGGTGCGGGGGCCCGTGATCTGCGGGAACTTCTCGCGCAGCCGGTTGATGATCGCCTTGGTCTCGTCGACCGACAGCGTCGTCTGCGAGATGTAGGCGATCTTCGCCGGGTCCTCGACTTCGAGGCGGTCGACGTCCTCCTCGGTCTCGACGAGCACGATGTGGTCGGGGGCCTCGCCCATCGTGCCCTCGACCTCCTCGTGGCCGGCATGGCCGATCAGGACGATCGTGTAGCCCTCGCCGGCGAACTTGACAGCCTCGCGGTGGACCTTGGTGACGAGCGGGCAGGTTGCGTCGATCGTGCGCAGCGAGCGGCGCTCGGCCTCCTCGTGGACCGCCGGGGACACGCCGTGGGCCGAGAAGACGGTCATCGCGCCCTCGGGAATCGTGTCGTCGAGCTCGTCGACGAAGACGGCGCCGCTCTCGCGCAGCTGCTCGACCACGTGCTTGTTGTGGACGATCTCCTTGCGGACGTAGACGGGCGCTCCGTAGAGCGTGAGCGCCCGCTCGACGGTCTGCACGGCGCGGTCCACGCCGGCGCAATATCCGCGCGGCGCAGCCAGCAGGAGCTTCGAAGGCATGCGCCCAGTGTACGAGGCCGTCAGTGGAGTCGCAGGGTGCGCATCAGCGCGACGACGGCCTCGCCCGCGGCGTCCAGGCTGCGCTTCGAGAGCACATCCGGCCGGTCCTGCAGCGTGTGCCATTGCGGGAAGTCGAAGTCGATGAGGTCGATCGCCGGGACGCCGGCCTGCATGAACGGCGTGTGGTCGTCCTCCACGGCGCCCTGCTCGGCCGAGGACACGATCGCGCCGACGCCCGCCACCTTGGCGGCCGCGCGGAACTGCGCCCACAGCGCGACGTCGCTGCCCTGGTCGCGCTTGAGGCTCAGGTTGCGGTTGGCCACGAAGTCGGCCAGCACCAGCGCCTTGAGCTCCTTGGCGTGGCGGGCCGCGTAGGCGCGCGAGCCGCGTATGCCGCACGTGAGGAACGCGTCGCAGCCCTTCGGCGACTCCTCGCCGTCGAACAGGACGAAGCGGATCTCGCGCGGATTCGCCGGCGCACTGCGGCGCAGCACGCGAGCGGCCTCCAGCACGACCGCAGTCCCGCCGGCGCCGTCGTTGGCGCCGACGAATCCCGCCGGCGTGTCCTTCGTGTCGTAATGCGCGGCGAGCACGATCGCGGGCCGCCTCCCGGGCAGCACGCCGACGACGTTCTGCAGCCCGCCCGTAACGGCCTCGAAGCGCCCGTTCGGGAGCGTGGTGCGCAGCCGCGCGGCAAGGGTGCGCAAGGCCGCCGAGCCTGCCGGTCGCGGGCCGGCGTTCACCTCGCGCACCAGCTCCGCCCACGCCCGGTTGCCGTCGAATTGGTTGACCTTCGGCGTCGGCGCCGGCGACTGCGCATCCCCGCTGTCGACTGTGAGAAGGGCGATCGCTCCCGCGATCAGGCCCCCGACGATGAGCACCTGCAGCCCGATCAGCGCCGTCAGGCCCTTCCTAGTCGTTGCTGGTCACCGCCTCGAGCAGGTCGGCGAACTTCTCACGCGCTGCGGCGCGGCGGGTCGGAACGTGCTCGGTCGGAACGCCATCAGCCGGCGGCGAGTAGCCGCGCAGGACCTGCCGCGCGACGGACGCGCGATGGACCTCGTCCGGGCCGTCGTAGAAGCGCGCGCCGCGCGCGAAGCGGTACATCGCCTCGAGCGGCAGGTCGGTGGAGTAGCCCAGCGACCCGTGCGCCTGCAGGGCGCGGTCGACCACGTCGTGCAGCATCGAGGCGCCGTAGAACTTGATGAGGCTGATGTCCTTGCGCGC
>JAWVFZ010000304.1:0-2911 GCA_033855555.1 Solirubrobacteraceae bacterium | reverse complement strand
CCACTGGTGCCCGGCGAGGTAGCCGCGGGCGAAGTACGAGCCCGCGTAGGCGAGTGTCGCCCCGACGAGCACCCAGTAGAGGGCGTCGGACCCGTTGAACGCCTTGTCGCGCAGCGTCCCGTGCAGCACGAGCGCCACGACGAGGAAGACGGCCGCAAAGCCGAGCTGGATCGTCGCCGGCCCGCGCAGCTCGTGCTGATGGACGCCGCGCGCCCGCGCGTCGGCGATCGTCCGCGAGAGCAGCTGCTCCACCGGGCGGTAGATGACGCTGATCGTCACGAACAGGATCGCCCAGAGCGTCGAGATCGCCCCGTAGTCCGGCCGGTCCAAGACGTGCGAGGCGACGGCGAAGTAGGCGAACGTGAAGACCCCGGTGGCCGCGATCCCGATGCTCAGGATGCGCGCGCCGGAGGCGTACGAGCGCTCGGCGGGGGGACTAGCGAGTTCTGACAAGCAACATCGTCCAGGGGAACGGCGAGCGCGCCTCTTCGACGGTGCCGTATCTGGACAGCAGCTGCACGAAGCCGCGCCTGGACCAGTGGTTGACGTGGCCAGGCGTGTTGCCCAGGTCGCGCAGGTACGCGCCGCGGGCCATGTTGAGCCCCCGCCACAGCGGCTCGCGCGGGACCGACACGATCAGGTGCCCGGAGGCGACGCGCGCCATCTCGCTCACGGTGTGCTCGGGATCGGGGACGTGCTCGAGCACCTCGATCGCAGAGGCGACCTGGAACTCGCCGTCGGCGAACGGGAGGCTCTCGGCCTTCATGACCCGGTACTCGAGGTTCGGCGCCTGGCGCCCCTTCCACTCCTCGTGCAGCTGCGGATCGTCGAGGTCGATGCCCACGACGCGCCCCTCTATGCGCTGCGCCCAGGCGTGGGTCAGCACGCCCTCACCGCAGCCGACGTCCAGCAGCGTCTGCGGGGCGGCCTTGCGGAACAGCTCCTCGAGCGTGCCTTCGAAGTTCGCCATCAGACGGCGGACGACCGGGTTCGTGGAGCCGTACTTGTCGTAGGTGTTGCCGGTGACGGTGCCCTCGCGGTCGACCGTGACGGTGCTCAAAGCCTGATCGCCTCCCGCTCCTCGGTCTTCTGGCCGGCCTGCGCCCCGGTCGTCGCCGGGTGGCCCGTCGGCCGCGCGCCGGGCTCGTAGTGCGACGGCGGGATGCCGAGCTGCAGCTCGATCCGGCGCACGCGCTCGAACGTCCGGTGTGTCATGACGCGCTGCGCGTAGAGCAGATCGCCGAGGACGCCGAGGGCGGCCAGCACGACGGCGGCGTTGAACAGGACAGCGCCCAGGATCAGCGACTGCACGTGGCCGGCGCCGTTGCCGTTGATCCACGCGACGATGAAGCGCGTCCAGACGCCGAGCGCGGCGAGGCTGAGGATGAATGCGAGCGTCATGAAGACGCGCAGCGGCTCGTATTGCGCGTAGATGCGGAAGATCGAGACGGAGTTGCGCCGGACGTAGGCCCACATGGAGCCGAACAGGCGCGACTCGCGCAGCTGCGGGTTGGTGCGGACCGGGACGTGATCGGTCGCGACGAGGAACTTGCCCGCCTGGATGATCGTCTCGAGCGTGTAGGTGAACTTCGAGACGACGGCGAGCTGGATGGCGGCCTCGCGGTTGTAGGCGCGGAAGCCCGAGGTCGTGTCCGGGACCTGGGTGTCGGAGGCCTGGCGCACGACCCACGAGCCGAGGCGCTGCAGCGACTTCTTCAGCGGCGAGAAGTGGTCGATGTTCACGACCTCGCGATCGCCCACGACCATGTCGGCGGTGCCGGCGAGGATCGGGGCGACCAGGCTCGGGATCGCGCCGGCGTCGTACTGGTTGTCGGCGTCGGTGTTGACGATGACGTCCGCGCCGAGCTTGAGGCACGCGTCGAGACCCGCCTGGAAGCCCGCGGCCAGGCCCTTGTTGTTCGTGAGCCGCACGATGTGGTCGACGCCGTGCTCCTTGGCGACTTCGATCGTGCGATCGGTCGAGCCGTCGTCGACCACCAGCCACTCGATGGCGTCGAAGCCGGCGAGCTCGCGAGGCAGGTCGGCGAGCGTGATCGGGAGGGTCTCCTCCTCGTTCAGGCAGGGGATCTGGATGATGAGCTTCATGGGATACTGCGCCCGCGAGTCTACGGGCCTGCGCCCTGGATCGCCCCTCTCGCACCATGCACAGCGCATCGCTCACAAGGCGAGGGCCGGCGGTCGCGCTGGCTCTGTTGATCGCCGCCGTCGCCGTCGGGACCTTCGTGTACCCGACGTTTCCGAACTACGACTCCTACTACTCGCTGATCTGGGGCCGGGAGCTGCTGCACGGCCACCTGCCGACCTTCGACGTCTACCGCGCGCCGACCGAGCACCCGCTCGCCCTCGTGTTCGGCGCGGCACTCTCGCTCCTGGGGCGCGGCGGCGACCGGGTCATGGTCTTGGTGACGATGGCGTCACTGATCGTGCTCGCGATGGGCATCTACCGCCTCGGGCGCGCCGCGTTCACGCCCGTCGTCGGGCTGATCGCGGGCGCGCTCGTGATGACGCGCTTCGATTTCCCGTTCCTCGCGGCGCGTGCGTACATCGACATTCCGTACCTGGCCTTCATCGTCTGGGCCGCCGCGCTGGAGCTGGAGCGCCCGCGGCGCGGGATGCCGGTCCTGCTGCTGCTGCTCGCAGGGAGCCTGATGCGCCCGGAAGCGTGGCTGCTCAGCGGCCTGTACGTCCTGTGGATCGGGTGGCGGGCCAGCTGGCGCGACCGCGTGCGCTACGCCGCTGTCAGTGCGGCAGGGCCGCTCATCTGGGTGGCCGTCGATGCGGCAGTGACCGGCGCCCCGCTGTTCTCGCTGACCCACACCAGCGGCCTGGCGGAAGAGCTCGGCCGCAACAAGGGGCTGGCGCAGGTGCCGGCGGCGACGTGGAACTTCCT
>JAWVFZ010000303.1:0-4134 GCA_033855555.1 Solirubrobacteraceae bacterium | reverse complement strand
GCTTGAGCGCATCGATCGTCGCCTGGGGAATCGAGTTCGCCTTCACCCAGAGGAGGCCCGAGGCCATGTGCGCGACCCAGTGGGTGGCCGGGAGCAGGTAGCGGTAGGACTGCATCGACCCGACCATCACGTTCAGGGCGCCGTTGTCCATGTTCGGGACGCCGGTGTCGGGATTCTCGATCTTGCCGTAGAGCTGGTCCACGGTGTTCGCCAGGGCGGGGACGTTGGGAGCGGTGACGGTGGTGTAGATCAGCCCCATCGCCTTGAGTTGCCGCTCGACGCCGGGATTGGCCGCCGCGCCGACCAGGAACGCGTCGACGTTGTGGAAGCGCGACATGCCGGTGTCGCCCAGGCGCTTGATCTCGTTGGCGGTGACCTTGGGGATCCCGCGCTTGGTCACGTAGAGGATCGGCGCGTCGTCGGGGAAGTGCAGCAACGGCACGGCGGTGATGGCCGTGAGTGGATCGTCCGGTGTCACCAGCGTGACTCCCCAAGGCCGGTCCGGATCGTTGTTGTTCTCGTTCGGAGCGTTCTCGGGAAGCGCCGCGGGCCACACGTGCTGGGTGACGGAGACCGCCTCCTGGAACGGATTCGCCCCGTAGAGCCGCTGCGTGGTCTTGGTGCCGATCGTCGGCACCAGCGTCGGCTGCCCGGGCGGCGGCGGGACCGAGAAGTCCGGCTTGCGGCTCGGGGCGCCGAACGGCTCGGTCTGACTGTTGGGAGAGGGCGGCGACACCGTCGCCGCCGTCACGATGTGGACGTGGCCGATCGTGCTCGCGCCGGCGCTGAAGACGCCGGTCGCGGCGAGCACGGCCACGACGATCACGACCGCAGCCAGGCCGGCCCCGGCAACGCGGGCGCGGCCGCGGCCGCGCGTGAGGAAGGGCATGCCCCGAACGTAGTTCGCCGGGATGCGCAACCCGGGCGGGCCGAAGCCCCCAGGGGGTTGGGTGGAGCCCGGCCAGCAGCGCGCCACGCCCTAGTTTCACGCCCATGCGCCGGCGCCACCCCCGCCCCCGCCTGCGTTGCGCCGCCGCGACGCTCGCGATCCTCGCGGCGGCCGGCCTTGCGGGGGCCGGCCAGGCCACGGCGACGCCGTTCCTACCCGACGACTCCGGCTTGCTGGGCCACGCCGACGGCTGGCGGCACGAGCAGTGGAACTTCGACGGGCGCTACGGGGTCGACGCCCCGCGCGCGTGGGCGAACCTCATCGCGGCCGACCGGCCGGGCGGCGAGGGCGTGACTGTCGCCGTGGTGGACAGCGGGGTGGCGTACAGCGACCAGCCGCCCTTTCGCGGGTCGCCCGACCTTGCCGGGACCCAATTCGTGCCCGGCTACGACTTCGTCGACGACGATCCGTACCCCCTCGACCACAACGGTCACGGGACCCACGTCGCATCGACCATCGCAGAGCGGACCGACAACGGCGTGGGGCTCACGGGCCTTGCCTACGGGGTGCGGATCATGCCGGTCCGCGTGCTCAATGACCAGCTGCAGGGAGACGCCGACGTCATCGCCCGTGGCGTGCGCTTTGCCGCGGAGCACGGCGCCAAGATCATCAACCTCAGTCTCAGCTTCGACACCGGCGTCGGCCCGAAGCAGGTGCCCCAGCTGCAGCGGGCGATCGACGACGCGTACGCGCGCGGAAGCCTCGTCGTCGCGTCAGCAGGCAATCAGGCCGAAGAAGTCCTGGCATACCCCGCCCGGGCCGACCATGCGCTGGCCGTCGGCGCCACCACCGAGCACGGCTGCCTGGCGAGCTATTCCGATACCGGGCCCGGCCTTGACCTGGTCGCGCCCGGCGGCGGTGACGACCGCGCGGTGCCCGGCGACCCAACGTGCCAAGTGGGCCGGGCCGGGCCGGCCATCGACCAGGTAACTCTCACCGGCACGACCCCCGACCGGTTCGGGATCGTGGGCTACATGGGCACATCTATGGCCGCGCCACACGTGTCGGCGGCGGCGGCGCTCGTGGTTGCGAGTGGCTTGATCGGCACCGATCCGCCGCCCGCGGCGATCGCCGACCGCCTCGAGCACACCGCGCGCGACCTCGGTTCCCCCGGCTACGACCCGAGCTACGGATGGGGGCTCGTCGACGCCGCGGCAGCAACGACGCCCAGCGCGGGCCAAGGAGGCCCGTGAGGGCGCGCCGTTACCGGTCGATCAGCTGCGGTGGAGGACCAGGGCCTCGAGCACGTCTGCCGCACGCTCCTCACGCTCGAGCGCGGCGCAATAGACGGCGTATGCCTGCGGCCGGTCGCTGGAGGGACTGGCCTTCCAGTGATCGAGCGCCTGCGTCGCCTCATCGGCGGCACCGGCCCACGCGTCGAAGAGATCCTCAACACGCGAGCCGTCGAGGTCGATACCGAAGTTCTGTGTTGGACCGAGCAGTCTCATCATGGGGAACATGCCTCGATGGTCGCCGTCGCGCGGGAGTCTGCAAGAGCGACCGACACTTGCATGAGCGCGACTGACGATCACTCCTAGACCGACTCGGCGACGAGCACCAGCGCGATCACCAGGAAGACCAGCGTCACGAGCTTCAGGATCCGGATCGCCTTGTCTGGGACGGCGCCGGAGGCCGCGGCCGGGGCGACTGCGGTGTCGCGGGCGGGGGCCGGCGCCGACGCGGGAGCGGATCCGGCGACGGCCGAGTTGACCTGCGGGAGGACGCCCTTCGCCATGGTCGTCGCGGCGGGACTGGGGGGCGGCGGATCCGGCAGCTCGTCGTCGGTATCTCCGAAGACGAGCAGGTCGCCGGCGCTCCACTCGGCCATGCCGCGGTCGGCGGCGAAGCGCAGGAGCGCTCGCAACGCCTTCATGACGGCGCCCGTACGAGCCTGGGAGACGCCGTCGGCATCCAACCGGTCGATGAACTCGCGTAGCTCGGCGGCGTTGAGCTCGGCGAATCCCAGCTCCCCGAGGTCGCTCGCCACGTAGCCGCGCAGCGACCATCGCATGTCGGGGAGTTGGTCGGCCTCGTACGGGCGCCCGTTCAGATCTGCGGTCTGCCCGGCGCGGGCAGCCTCGAGGAACTCGTCGATGACGGCCGCGACGGTGTTCAGCCGAACGGCGGGCTGGTAGCCGTGCGTATCCACGGGCCGGGGCGCGGTCCGGAACGACCTGATGTCGATGGGAGGAGGCAGGGCCCGGCGGCCGTCGGTCGCTGTCTGGAACGTCTCCGTCGCCTCCCGGGGCTCCTGCTGCCAGGCGCGTGCTTCGGGAACCGTCGCCATCACAGGACCGAGCAACGAAAGGCGGGTCTGCGGGTCCGCGGTGCTCCCCCGGTACCCGAGCGGGCCGCAGTTGCAGGGCCGTCGCAGGCGCGCGGGACATTTGTGGCTGTGGTGGCTGAGCACGCCGGGCCACGGGGCTTCGAGGTCGTATCCCATGGTGGCGCTCATGTGGATGCGGCCTCGGTCATCCCCGCTAATGCTGGCGGTCGCCCTGGAGTGCGCAATCGCACGCCGCGATCACACGAGCGAGGAAAGCGATTGGCGCACACGATCGGAACTGCTTTCGTCGGCTGTCATGGTGCAGGCTGTGCAATTGCTCTCCGAGATGCGGGAAGCCGCGAAGACACAGGTAGACACGTTTTCGGTGTCTCGAGCAGAGGGCATGCGCCGTCGTATGGCGGCTTCCGGGCGGACCCCGTGATCTGGGTCTCGATGCTCGCCGTGCTGTGGGTTGCCGCGTGCGTCTTCGTGATGGCGCTCGCCGTGATGGCCAGGCGTGGCGACGAACAACTGCCGCCCGACCGGGAGCGCGCCGAGGCCACGCCGCCCGTGGAGGAGCGGTTCAGTCGCGACGGCGCTCCGATGAGACCACGCGCCCGCTCGCGGCCGTGACCACTGGCTCCGTGCGCCAGCGTTCCGGGGTACTCATCAGTTCGACGTTGGTGGTCATCAAGACAGTCCCTTGTCGATCGCGTCGCGATCTTGCGTGCGGGCGAACACCTGCTGCTCGGTGATCGTGCGCTGCCTGCGCCCGCGTCCCAGGAACGTCATCGCCCAGTTCGCGACCGCCGCGACGCGGTTCTTGAACCCCGTCAGGAACGCCAGGTGCACGAGCAGCCACATCAGCCAGCCCGCCAGACCCGTCAGGCGCAGGCGACCGATGTAGACCACCGCGCGG
>JAWVFZ010000302.1:0-4494 GCA_033855555.1 Solirubrobacteraceae bacterium | reverse complement strand
TGGCGCCGTGAGCTTCACCTACGAGCTGCGCGTGCGCTACGGCGAGTGCGACCCGCAGGGGATCGTCTTCAACGCCAACTACCTCCTGTACTTCGACGTCGCCTTCACCGAGTTCTGGCGTGCGCGGGTCGGCACCTGGCAGGAGATGGTCGACGGCGGCGTGGATGCCGTCGTCGCCGAGGCCAACGTGCGCTTCCTCGCGCCCGCCCGGTTCGACGACGTGCTGGCGCTCGCCGTCGTGACCGACGAGCTCGGCACCACTTCGACCACCACGCGGATCGACGTACGCCGCGACGGCGAGCTGCTCGTCGAGGGCCGCCTGCGCCACGTGTTCGTCGACACCGGGACGTGGGCCAAGACGCCGATGCCCGAAGCGATCAGGGCGAAGCTGGAGGCGTAGGCGGTGCGGCCGTCGTGGCGGCGCCCGGCAGCGGCGTGCCCGTCGCGGTCGCCGAATCCGTCACGGGCGCAAGCGTCGCCAACGCCTGGCGGCCGAGCGCAGCCGCCGCCGGATTGATCGGGTCCAGCTGGGCGAAGCGCGCGACCGCGGTACGGAAGCCCGCGCGGTCGGCGAGCTGCAGCGACAACACCGCGAGGCGATACCACGCGTCCGGGTTCTCGGGCTGGCGCCCGACGGCCTCCAACAGTCGCCGGCGCGCCTCCGCGAGCCGGCCGCGGCGGACCTCGACGCTCGCGGCCACGAACAGCGGCCGGACCGCCACCGGGTCCAGCCGCGCGGCGACGTCGGCGGCGCGCGCCGCGGCGTCCGGGGACGAAGCGGTCTCGGCCGCCTCGGTGCGCGACTGCGACCACGCGGGCAGGATCGCGCTCGCGGCCACGCCGCACAGCAGCAGCGCCACGGCGCCCAGTGCGAACGCCCGCGCCCCCATGCCGCGCACCTCGGGATCGGCGAAGGGCTCGGCGCGCGGCGCGCCGGGCCGCGCGGCCAGCACCCCGAGGAAGATCAGCGGCGGCAGTGTCACGGCCGGGATGTCCCAGTCCCAGTCGACCAGGCCGTGCACGAGCCAGGCCGCCGCGCCGGCGAGCAGGGCCACGCCGAGATCGCGCTCGCGGGGGGCGAGATCTGATCCTCTTCTCGCGCGTGGCACGGCGGCGACGAACAGCATCATGACCCCGCCCAGCGCCAGCACGAAGCCGACGATCCCGGTCTCGCTCAGCCACTGCAGCTCGACGTTGTGGGGCTGGCGCACGCCCAGCAGCTGTTCGCGATAGCGCAGGTGGACCGTGCCGAACGAGCCCGCGCCCCAGCCGCCGGCCGGCTTGTCGGAGAACGCGCCGGCGGCCTCCTTCCACCACACCCAGCGGTTGCCGGAGTTGGTGGAGACCAGGCGCGCGGGGTCGTACTGGCGGTCCTGCTTGACGTCGGCGAAGGAATGCCAGACCCGATCGCTCTGGGTTCCCACGACCACGCCGCCGGCGACGACGGCGGTCGCCGCCAGCGCGCCGAGGACGCGCCACGTCCAGCGCGAGCGTGCGGGCGTCCAGCGCACCCGCCGTTCGAGCCCCATCGCGAACCAGCCGGCGCCGAGCAGGAGGGCGAGGGCGGCGACGAGCACCGCCGTGAAGATCCGCCCGTCATGGATGCGCGCCGCCAGCGGCGCCGAGTTCTCGGTCAGTCCCGGGCGCGTGAACGCGACCGCCAGCACCGGCGCGATCGCGGCCCCCGCGAGCGCCAGCACCGCGAGGCCGCGCAGCCGCGCGCCGCCCAGCGCCGTCAGCACCGCCAGCGCGACCGCCAGCGAGAGGAACCCCCCGCGCGAGTATGTGAGCCCGAGCGTCAGCAGCAGCAGGTACGCGCTCGCCAGGCCGGCGAGCCGCACGCGCGGCGCGCGCGAGAGGTCGGTCGCCACCCGCAGCGCGACGGGCAGGCCGAGCACGCACACGAGCGCAAGCGCGTTCCAGTACTGCAGCGGCGCGCGCAGGCGCGCGATCGGGTCATCGGGGGCGAAGGCGCCCGGCACCCCCTTGCCTGCCAGGGCGTAGAGCGCCACCGCCGTGGCGACCACCAGCCACCCGAGCGCCACGCGCTCCACGGCGCGCGGAGATGTCGTGCCGACGCCGACGGCGAGCAGCGCGACGAGCGCGTACGTCAGCGACCGGTTGGCCTCCAGCCACGAGTCGTCGGGGGCGACCGACCAGAGCATCGTGACGGCGCACCACACCCCGAACGCCGTCAGCAGAGCGATGCCCCACCACCCCTCGCGCACGGTGCGCGGGCCGCCGCGCTGCGAGAGCCAGGCCGCCGCGGCTGCGAGGGCGACGACATCCAGGGCGACCTGCAGGCGCGTCTCGTCGGGCACGCGCACGGCGCCGTGGGCAAACGCCGCGTAGGCACAGGCAATCAGGAGCGCGAGGGCGAGGACGATGCCGCCGCGTGCGTCCCGCGCGGCGGGGGCGACGGGCGCCCTCAGGGTCGTCTGTGAGGGCTCGGTGGCGGCCATGGAGAGCGGGCGCCGATGCTAGCTTGAGCCACGTCATGAAACGTGCCACCACGCTTCTGCTGACCGTGCTCGCCGTGCTCGCCGTCGCCCCGGTGGCACACGCCAACGCCTTCAAGGACATCTTCGGCGCCTACCGCAAGAGCGGCAAGATCGACGCCTGCAAGTACTCGGCGACGCAGCTGACGCAGGCCAAGAACCAGATCCCCAACGACATCGAGCAGTACGCCCCCGACTTCCCCAACGCGCTCGACAACGCCATCGAGCAGCGCGCCTCCGGCGCATGCAAGAGCAGGGCCGCCGCAGCCGCGTCGCCGGCAGGGACGGGCACGGGCACGGGACCGACCGCCACGACCGGCGTCCCCCCCGGAGCGACGCCCACGACCCCGGCGCCAGCGGGTCAGGCGCCCCAGCCCACGCCGAGCCCCAACCCCGCTCCCGCCGTCAGCGACAACGCGATCCTCGCGGCGTCGAAGAGCAAGTCCTCGGACGCCGGCGTGCCCGCGCCGCTCGTGGGCCTCGCCGTGATCGGCGCGGTCATGCTGCTCGCGGGGCTTCTGTACGGCCTGGCCCGCTGGTGGGCGTGGGAGCCGCGCTGGCTCGTGCGCACGCGCCACGCCGCCGCGGAGGCCGGCTGGCGCGCGTCGGGCTCCTGGGCGGAGTTCATGGACTGGGTCCGCCTCGGGCGCTGAGCGGCCCGGCTGAAGGACCCCGCTCTGCGCGGACGTTTTCGCGCTTGCCGGAGGGTCCGGCTCCGTACAATTAGAGGAGCGACGGGCACCTCTCACGAGCGGTTCTGTCCGGTTCCGTCCGACGTAACGCGGATGATCCGCTGTTACCCGCAGAATCAGTTCTAAGCGCCGCAAAAACCCTGCAAATTGCGGCCAGAGGAGAGGAAAGACCTTCATGGAGTACACCGCTCAGACAGCCCTCACCGACGATGTTCAGCCCGGCCGCGCGCTGTCTATCAAGCGGTATTTCACGACGCCTGGCGTCCATCCCTTCGACAGCGTCGAATGGGAGACGCGCGACGCCCGGATCGGCCACGGCGACCGGATCGCGTTCGAGCAGGAGGACGTCGAGTTCCCGAAGACCTGGTCGCAGAACGCGACGAACATCGTCGCCCAGAAGTACTTCCGCGGTCAGCTCGGCACACCGGCCCGGGAGCGCTCCGTCAAGCAGATGATCGGCCGCGTCGCCGGCACCATCTCCGACTGGGGCCGCGCGCGGGGGTACTTCGCGACGCCCGAGGACGGCGACACCTTCGAGGCAGAGCTCACGCACATCCTTCTTCACCAGCTGGCCGCGTTCAACAGCCCGGTCTGGTTCAACGTCGGCTTCGAGGAGCAGCCGCAGTGCTCGGCCTGCTTCATCCTCAGCGTCGACGACACGATGGACTCGATCCTCGACTGGAACACCAAGGAGGGCAAGATCTTCCGCGGCGGCTCCGGCTCGGGGATCAACCTCTCGACCATCCGCGGGTCGATGGAGACGCTCAGCAAGGGCGGCACCGCGTCGGGCCCGGTGTCCTTCATGCGCGGCGCCGACTCCTGGGCCGGCACGATCAAGTCCGGCGGCAAGACGCGCCGCGCGGCCAAGATGGTCGTGCTCGACGTCGATCACCCGGACATCCGCGAGTTCATCTGGTGCAAGGCGCTCGAGGAGGACAAGGCCGAGGCCCTCGCCAAGGCGGGCTTCGACATGTCGATCGACGGCGACGGCTTCAAGTCGATCCAGTACCAGAACGCCAACAACTCGGTCCGCGTCACCGACGCCTTCATGCACGCGGTCGAGGAGGACGGCGAGTGGCGCACGACCGCCCGCAAGACCGGCGAGCCGATCGGCGAGCCGATGCAGGCGCGCGAGCTGATGCGCGAGATCGCGGAGGCCGCATGGCGCTGCGCCGATCCGGGCGTCCAGTACGACACGACGATCAACCAGTGGCACACGTCGCCCAACTCGGGGCGCATCAACGCGTCCAACCCGTGCTCGGAGTACATGCACGTCGACAACTCGGCCTGCAACCTCGCGTCGC
>JAWVFZ010000301.1:0-4346 GCA_033855555.1 Solirubrobacteraceae bacterium | reverse complement strand
CCTCGCGGATGACCGTGCCGGTTCCCGCGGCGTCCTCGCCGACCATCCCGACGGGGAGGCAATGCAGGACGCTGAAGCCGTAGTAGAGGCGCTCCACGTCGCCGGCGTCGAGGGTGAAGCGGTCGGCCGTGCGCTCGTCGGCGACGAGCAGGCGGCCGCCGTCGGCGAGAAGTCCGCGGGCGGCTCGCAGGACGTCGACGGGGTAGGACATGTCGTGCAGCGCCTCGAAGATCGTGACGAGGTCGTAGCGGCCCGATAGCTCGGGATCGGCGGCGTCGCGGCAGTGGAACGTCACGCGGTCCTCGACGCCACTTCCCGGGAGCAGCTGTTGGGCGCGGTCGATCGAGGCTCGGTCGAGGTCGATGCCGTCGACCGCGACCTTCGGGTAGCCGCGTGCGATCGCGATGCTCGAGCGGCCAAGACCGCATGCGACGTCGGCGACCCGCGCGGGAGGATCGCCGGCCAGGCGATCGTGGACAGCCGGAACGGCGGGCAGCCACTCGGTCGCGAGAAGGCCCTCGAACAGTGGCTTGGTGAAGCGCGCTTGGCCCTCGTGGAGGTCGGCGCCGTAGTCGGCGTACGGGACGCCGTCGCCGCTTCGGAACGCCTGGAGCACCGAGTGGATAGGAAGCGTGCAGGCGACGAGCAGCTGCGCGATCGGCGCCATGTGGTTCAGGCTGCCGCCGTCGAGGAGGACCTCGTCGTGGCCCGCCGGCAGGCTGTATCGCCGTTCAGCGTCCGAGGCGCCGGGATCCTCGGCCTGGAGGATGCCGGCCATCGCCTGCTGCTCCAGCCACTCGCGTACGTATCGCTCGTTCACTGCCGCCGTGCTGGCCAGCTCGGCCGACGTCGCGGGGCCCGCTTCTGCCAGCGCCCGGTACAGCCCCAGCCGGTCGCCGAGGTAGACGCAGAGAAGATCTGTCGCCCCGAGTGCGCTGCCGAAGAGCCGCGCCACCAGTTCGTCCCGGCGTACGTCAGCGGTGTCTGCAATCACCATGCGGTCTCACCTGCCAATTCCGTTTGGTGGCGCCAGCATCTCGCCGCGGTGAGGCCGCGTCAACGCGGTTTCAGGATCACCAGCGGGATCTAGCGGTCGGTGCGCTCCTGGTAGCCGCGGTAGCCGCCATATGCCGCGACCGCCTTCGGCCAGAGGCGGGCGCGCTCCGCAGGCGTCGCGACGCGCGCGGAGACCGGGCGGTGCTCGGTGCCGATCTGGACCGTGGTGTCTGGATTGGCGCGCAGGTTGTGGAACCACGCCGGGTGCTTGGGGTGGCCGCCCTTCGACGCGACGATGACGACGTCGTCGCCGTCCTGGATGTACAGCAGCGCAGTCGTGCGCTTCGTCCCGGATTTCGCGCCGACGTGGTCGAGCAGCAGCATGGGCGGTAGCCCGGGGATGCGATGGCCGACGAGGCCGTTGGTGGCGCGGTAGATCAGCGCGTGGCCGGTCATGGCGTGACGCAGCACTGGCCACGACCGGTCGACGAGGGACATCAGGTCCATCGAGCGGACGCTACTCGCTGCGGTGGGACGGCTGCCAGTGAACAACTGCGAGAGACTCAGCCTTGTATGGGCAACAGCCCTGATCGCACCGCACGCCGCGCCGGGCTCGCCGATGTCGAGGACATCGGCCGGCTCCTCCACGACTTCAACACCGAGTACGACGAGGCCACGCCGGGGCCGCAGGCGCTCGCGGAGCGGATGCGCCAGCTCATCGGCGCCGGCGATACCACGGTCCTGCTGGTCGGCGCCGGCCCGGACGGGCTGGCGGTGCTGCGATTTCGCCCGTCGATCTGGACGGCCGGGCTCGAGTGCTACCTGGCAGAGCTCTACGTGGTGCCCGAGCTTCGCGGGCAGGGACGTGGGCGGGCGTTGATGGAGGCCGCGATGGAGCTGGCGCGAGGGGAGGGGGCGGACTACATGGAGCTCGGGACCGGCGAGCAGGACGTGGCTGCCCGTGCGCTCTACGAGAGCCTCGGATTCAGCAACCGCGAGGGCAAGCAGGATGGGCCGCTCAACTACTTCTACGAGCGCGAGCTGTGAAGCCGCTCGAGCTGCCTGAGCGCCCAGCGCAGATCAGATCGTCCTGCAATGGAATCGCAGTCGTGACACGGTGCCTCCCAGTGGTCAGTTGATCGCTAACCGAGGTTGTGGCTCACGACCTCGATGCTGTTCCCGTCCGGATCCAGGACGTATGCGGCGTAGTAGCCGGGGTGGTACCGGGGGCGCTCCCCGGGTTCGCCGTTGTCGCGGTACCCGGCGGCGATCGCGTCCGCGTAGAAGCGGCGGACGGCGTCGTCGTCGCCCGCGAACGCCATGTGCAGGTTCTCGGTCGCGGCGCCGGCGACGAGCGAGAAGGACCCGCCGGCGGGCCCCGCGAAGGTCGAGCGCTCGGGTGTCTCCTCGCGGAGCTCGATGTCCGCGCTGGCGGCGATCGTGCGGTAGAAGGCGGTCGAGGCCGACAGGTCGGCGACGCGTATCCAGATGTGGTCGATGACGCCGTTGCGGTCGCGGACCGCGCCGTGGTGGACGGCCTCGATGCTGTTGCCGGCCGGGTCGCGCAGGAAGGCGCCGTAGTAGTCCTCGCGATACTCCGGGCGCGGACCCGGGGCGCCGTCCTCGGGGTGCCCCGCGTCGACGCCGGCCTGCCAGAACGCGTCCACCTGCTCGCGCGAGGGCGCGGCGAACGCGACGTGCAGGCCGCGTGTGACCTGATGCTCCTCGTCGGCGTCCGTCACGCCGAACTCGTCCCATACGGCCACCGCGTTCGTCCGGTAGGTCCAGTCGATCCCCAACGGCGTCAGGACGGTCTCGAAGAAGCGCTCGGAGACGTCGCGGTCGGGCACGCGGATCGTGACGTGATCGAACATGCCAGGCAGCCTACGGGCGCGAGACCGCCTACATCGAGCGGTCGAGCGGATCAGTTCTGCTGGGCGATCCAGGCGACGATGGCGCGGGAGTGGGTGATGACCGTCCCGTCGGCCAGCTTGAGCGCTGGGAGCTTGGTCGTTCCGGTCGCATCCTGCAGCTCGTCGCGCGAGCCCCTTCGCAGGAAGGGGATCGGACTGCCGTGGGCGGCGATCACCTTGTCGTATTCGATCCCTGCGGCGCGCAGCGCCTCCTGCACGCGGCGACACGGATGGATCCGCGGGCCGCCGTCATCGCCGTGGCAGACGAACAGCGTCGGAGTCTCGGCCATATGCCGAAGCCTACGGCGATCCAGACGGGCCCCGCGCCGACTGGTCACGGCGTGGTCGCCGGAGTATCGTCGTCGGATGCACCCGACGAACGTGGCCAGTGCCGCGTGGGTGTACGCGGCAGCCCCGAGCAAGGTTCCCTTCTACGTCGTGGGTGGCGCGCTCGCCGCCTGGGCTGTCCTCCTGGCTGCCTTCGGTGTGAGTCATCCGGACTTCCCGAGCTCGAAAGGCCGCAGCCGGTTCGTGATGCTCGCGAGCGTGTTGCTGGTGGCGGGCACGATCACGGCCGCGGTGCTCACCGGCGGCGGTGAGGGCGGCAAGGCGAAGGCGAAGGGGCCAGTGACGGGAACGGCGCCTGTGTCGAGTGCTCTGGTGCTCACGGCCGATCCGGCGGGCACGCTCGCCTACGACGTCCACCAGGCCACGGTCAAGGCGGGCGCCGACACCATCCGGCTCGTCAATCGCTCATCGGTGCCGCACAACGTGACCATCGCGAAGGGGACGAAGGTTCTCGCGGCGACGAAGACGATTCAGGGCGCCACCACCACGGCCGCCGCCACGTTGCCCGCGGGCCGTTACGTCTTCTACTGCTCGGTCGACGCCCATCGGCAGGGCGGCATGCAGGGCACGCTCACCGTGCAGTAGGACGAGGGAACCGATCATGTCCTCGGGGTGCGTTCTCGGACGGCACACGGAATGTTTCTTGAGGCCCGTGTCGATTCTCGTCGGGTTCGCTCGACGTAGGAGATAGAAGGCCGAAATCAACCCCCCAATGAGGAGGAACGGCGAGATGCGAGTCATGGTGCTGGTGAAGGCGAACGAGCAGTCCGAGCGCGGCGAGCTGCCGAGCGAGCAGCTGCTCACGGCGATGACGACGTTCAACGAGGAGCTGGTGAAGGCCGGCGTGATGCTCGCCGGCGACGGCCTGCACGCGTCCGCGAAGGGCGTCCGGGTGGTGTTCAAGGGCAGCGAGCGCAAGCTGATCGACGGCCCGTTCGCCGAGACCAAGGAACTGCTGGCCGGCTACTGGATCTGGCAGGTCAAGTCGCTCGACGAGGCGGTGGAGTGGGTCAAGCGCATGCCCGCGCCCGACGACGACGCCGACGCCTCGATCGTCGAGATCCGCCCGGTTTTCGAAGCCGAGGACTT
>JAWVFZ010000300.1:0-8037 GCA_033855555.1 Solirubrobacteraceae bacterium | reverse complement strand
TCGACGCGTAGCGCTGCACCGCCTCGCCGTGGAAGGGCGGCAGCAGCAGCTTGCGCTGGCGCATGTGGCGCTCGCCGAGCGCCGTCAGCGTCGAGTTCGGGCCGACGATCGGCCGCAGCGGCGACTCACCGGTGAGCGAAGGCGCGTCGGCCGGATCGGCCGTGAAGAGCGAGCGCACGTGGTCGGGGTGCGAGGTGATGACGTGCCGGTCACCCAGCGTGTGTGTGCCGAAGACCTCGCCGAACCGCCGCCGCGCGCCGAAGACAAAGTCGAGCTGGCGCACCGTGAAGCGCAGCGTCTGCACCGCCGCGGGCCACGGGATCTCCGGCACAGCCCTCAGGCCTTCGATCCCCTCCTTCGCCGGGCCCGCGGGCGACGGCGGCGCCTCGCCGATCCAGCGGTTGGACGGGGTTTGCGGTGCGGCAGTCGCGCTCATGAGATCGCGGAAGTTACATCACCGTTACCGACAGCGCGCCGGCCGGGATCTGCTCGAGGAGCTGCGCGGCTCGCCGCGTCTCAGACGGTGCCGACGACGCGCACGACTTCGGCAAACGAGGTCACGCCGGCACGCACCTTGGCCATGCCGTCCTCGCGCAGCGAGCGCATCCCCTGCGACAGGGCGAGCTCGGTCATGGCGTTCACCGAGGCGCGATCGACGATCAGCTGATGCATCTCCGGCGTGACCGTCATGACCTCGAAGAGGCCGACCCGGCCCTTGTAGCCGGTGCCGCCGCAGCGCGTGCAACCGACCGGCTCGAAGGTTCCCTCCTCGCCCGTCTCGCTGGGCTTCCTGCACTTCTCGCAGAGCTTGCGCGCAAGCCGCTGGGCGACCACGCAGTCGATCGCCGACGCGACGAGGAAGGGCTCGATGCCCATGTCGGTGAGCCGGCCGACGGCGCTCGGCGCGTCGTTGGTGTGGAGCGTCGAGAGCACGAGGTGGCCTGTGAGCGCCGACTCGATGGCGATGTGCGCGGACTCGGTATCGCGGATCTCGCCGACCATGAGGATGTCGGGGTCGGCGCGCATCATCGAGCGCAGCCCCTTCGCAAAGGTCATGCCGATCTTCTCGTTGACCTGCACCTGGCGGATGCCGTCGACGCGGTACTCGACCGGGTCCTCGATCGTGATGATCGTCTTCTCGCGCGTGCTGATCGACATCAGCGCGGCATAGAGCGTGGAGGACTTCCCGGCGCCCGTCGGACCGCAGGCCAGGATGCCGCCGTGGGCGCGGCCCAGCGACAGGCTGAAGCGCTCGCGGTCGTTCTCGAGCATGCCGAGATCCTCGAGCGTCAAAGGCGCCGAGCCCGAGTCCAGGATGCGCAGGACGACGGATTCCGCGTCGACGAGCGGGAGCACGACGACGCGCAGGTCGATGTGGCGGCCCTCGATGTTCAGGCCGATGCGCCCGTCCTGGGGCATGCGGCGCTCGGCGATGTCGAGGTTCGCGAGGATCTTGATGCGCGAGATGACCGAGCTGACCATCCGGCGCGGCACCTGGGCGGCGTCGAGCATGACCCCGTCGACGCGGAATCGGACCTGAAGCCCGTCGCTCTCGGGGTCGAAGTGCACGTCGGATGCGCCGCGGTCGATCGCCTGGGCGATGATCGAGCGCACGAGCTTGACGGTCGGCGCGTCCCCGGCGGACTCACGCAGCTCGACGCGCTCCTCGATGGTCGGCGCCTCCTCTTCCTGGACTGCCTCCAGCACCGCCCCGTCGAGGCTGGACACGCGGGCGATCACCGCCAGGATGTCCTCGCGTGCTGCGACAACCGGCAGGATCGAGCGCCCGGTCATCATCGCCAGGTCGTCGACGGCGAGCACGTTGGACGGGTTGGCCATCGCGACCGTGAGCTCGCCACCTTCGCCGAAGCCGATCGGAAGCGCCTCCAGACGGCGGGCGACGGCGCCGTCCACCATGCTGGCGGCGACGGTGTCGACGTTGTAGCCGGGGAGCTCGACGTACTCGAGGCCGAAGCGCTCGGCGACCGCCTGCCCGAGCTGCTCGGGCGTCATCAGACCACGATCGATCAGCACCTGGCCGAGCTGCTTGCCGTTCTCGCGGCCCGTGACGGCGGCGGCTTCGACCGCGTCGCGCGCGACGAACCCCTGATCGACGATCACGTCGCCGATGAGCTTGCCCGGGCGCGGGCGCCAATTGGTGCCGTCGTGCGCAGCGGCGTCGGTCTGCGGCGCTGCGGCCGTGGCGGAAGGAGGCGGAGGAACCATGTGGTCCGTTCTATCGGCACCACTCCGGGCTTTCTGCAGTCCTGATCCGGGCGCGATGCGGAGGCGCCGTAGCGCCCCGCAATGCAGGCTGTTCAATCGCGGACATTTGTCTTGCGCCTCCAAGCGATGCCTGCGAGCTTCGCCCGTTCCACCAGCGGTCCAGCAGGGAGCACGGATGACCGACCGCATGAAGCTCACGCTCATCAAGCACCTGGAGCGACACGACCCACGGGACGTGCCGGGAACCAAGGCGGGAACCAAGGCTCGCAACCCCGCCGTCGAGTTGGCCCGGGCTTTGGAGGCGAGGGCGCGGCTGCGCGGGCGGTTGACCCCCGGAAGCTGAGCCTCGGTCGACGGCATGAAGGCCGTCGTCTACGAGGCCACGCGGCAGGTCGGCGTCCACGACGTCGAGGACGCGACAGTCGAGGAAGCCACGGACGTCGTCGTCCGCGTCACCTCGAGCGCGATCTGCGGCACGGATCTCCACATGTACGACGGCCGCACCGGCGCTGAGCCGGGGCTCGTGATCGGTCACGAGCCTCTGGGGATCGTGGAGCGGGTGGGCGCGGCCGTCACGCTCGTGAAGGAAGGCGACAGGGTCGCCATTCCCGCCCATCTGTTCTGCGGGGTCTGCTTCAACTGCTCGCGCCTGCTCTCGGCGGCGTGCCTGCGGGTGCGCCCCGGCGGGTTCGGCGCGGCCTACGGATACGCGGGGATGGGGCCTTATCGCGGTGCACAGGCCGAGCTCCTGCGCGTGCCCTTCGCCGACGCCAACTGCGTGCGGCTTCCGGGCGAGCCCGGCGACGAGCGCGAGGACGACTTCGCCATGCTCGGGGACGCCTTCGTGACGGGCTGGCATGCGACCGAGCTCGCGCGCGTCGTCCCGGCCTGCACCGTCGCCGTGTTCGGAGCCGGGAGCGTCGGGCTGCTCGCCGCCTACTCCGCAATGTTGAGGGGCGCGGCCGAGGTCTACGTGGTCGATCAGGTGCCCGAGCGGCTCGAGAAGGCGGGCGAGCTCGGCGCGACGCCGGTCGACTTCCGCGACGGCGACCCCGTGCAGCAGATCAAGGAGCTGCGCGCACGAAACGGCCCGGCCATCGGAGAAGAGTCGATGGATGGCGTCGACAAGGCGATCGACGCCGTCGGCTTCCAGGCGCGCGACCGCGCCGACCCGGGCCATGAGCACCCGGGGCAGGTGATCGCCGACATCGCACGCCTCGTGAACCCGACCGGCAGCGTCGCGATCGCGGGCGTGTACGCCGAGAAGGACCTCCACCCCGAGCCGCACGGCAGCGGCGACGGCGCGTTACGGGTGCCGTGGGCAACGTTGTTCGGCAAGGGGCTCAGCGTCAACTTCGGCCGCACGCACGATCGCCGGTACACGACCAAGCTCCGCGATCTCGTCGTCGCAGGACGCGCTCACCCCGGGCGCGTGGTGAGCCACCACGGCGACCTGGACGCCGCCCCGGGGCTCTATGACCGCTTCGACAGGCGCGTGGACGGCGTGCTCAAGGCCGTCCTGCATCCCTGAACGGGCTCACTCGCTGAACCCGGACTTCGCGATGAAGTCGCAGAAGTTGGGCTTCACGTAGCCGGGGACCTTGGCCTCGAGGATGTCCGTGTTCATCGTTCCGAACGTCGTGTCGGGCTTGAAGCGCATCCCGTCGGCGAACGCATCGACGATGCCGGCCTTGAAGCCCGTGCGCGGATGGGCGGCGACGACCTCGTCGCGGACCGCTGCAGGCACGTGGTCGAAGCCGATTCCGAGGACGTCGAACTCGACGCCGGCGGTCACCAGCTCGACCTCGGGCTGCTTGTAGCGCGGGATCTCCGGGGTCGTGTGGAGGGCGATGGACTCCCAGACCGTCATGACCTCTTCCTCCGGAACCCCATGCTGCTCGAGGAATTCGCGCGCCGCATTGGCGCCGTCGATCTCGAAACGCTCGTCAGGGCTGCGATGGCCCTCGACGAGCCCCATGTCGTGGAACATCGCCCCGATGTAGAGCAGCTCGGCGTCGGGGCGCAGGCCGCGCTCGGCGCCGACGATCGAACCCCAGAGGAACACCCGTCGCGAATGGTCGTAGAGCAGCTGGGTGGAGGTGTCGCGCACGAACGTCGTGGCGTCCTGCGCAAGGCTGCTGTCGGGGATCGCGATGCCCGCGATCGTGGTGCTGGTTTCCATGGGCGTCTCCTGGCGGGGGAACAGAGGTCTGCGACCGACGGTAGGGCCGGGGACGCCGTTCGCAACAAGCGGACGCGTCCCAGTGATCGTCGACGCCGATTGCCAATCAGGCCGCGATGGAGTGCCATGGAATGGCGCCCGCACATTCCCCCTCTCGGTGCGGATCGCAGTGGCCCGGCCCGCCGGCCCACCTCCTCCTCGGGTCGGCGGGTCGCGGCGACCAAGTCTGTGAGAATTATCCTCACGTGATGAACGACCTGCCTCGCCTCCAGGAAGAACTCAAGAAGCTGCTTGCCTCATGGGAGTACGCGTTCGCCATGGGCCACGGCTGCAGCATCGGCGATCACCCTCAGCATCGCGCGGTGCGCGAGCGCGCCCTCGACCTGCGCGCCCGCATCGCCGAATTCACCGAGTAGCGCTTCGCGCTACTGCTTGATCATGTCGTGGGGATTGAGGACGAACTTCTTCGCTGCCCCCTTGTCGAAGTCCTCGTAGCCGCTGGGCGCCTCGTCGAGCGAGATGACCGTCGCGTTGACCGCCTTCGCGATGTGCGCGCGGTCGTTGAGGATCATCTGCATCAGGTCGTAGTGGTAGCGCATCACCGGGGTCTGGCCGGTCGCAAACGAATGCGACTTGGCCCATCCCAGGCCGATGCGGATCGACAGCGAGCCGACCTTCGCCGCCTCGTCGACCGCACCCGGGTCGCCGGTCACATAGAGGCCCGGGATGCCGAGCTTGCCGGCCGCCCGCGTGACCTCCATCAGCGAGTTGAGCACCGTCGCCGGCGCCTCGTGGTCTGCGTCGTCGCCGTGCCCGTGCGCCTCGAAGCCGACGGCGTCGACCGCCGCGTCCACCTCCGGCACCCCGAGGATCTGCTCGATCTGGTCCTTCGGCTCACCCTTGGAGATGTCGATCGACTCGGCGCCGAAGCTGCGCGCCTGCTCCAGGCGCTCGGGGATCAGGTCGCCGACGATCACCACGGCCGCGCCGAGCAGGACCGCCGAGTAGGCCGCGGCCAGCCCGACCGGCCCGGCGCCGGCGACGTACACCGTCGAGCCCGGCCCGACGCCTGCGGTGACGGCGCCGTGGAACCCGGTCGGGAAGATGTCCGACAGCATCGTCAGGTCGAGGATCTTCTCCAGCGCCTGCTCCTTGTCGGGGAACTTGAGCAGGTTCCAATCGGCGTAGGGCACCGCCACGTACTGGGCCTGACCGCCGACCCAGCCACCCATGTCGACATAGCCGTAGGCCGAGCCGGGGCGGTCGGGGTTGACGTTCAGGCAGACGCCGGTGTTGCCCATCTTGCACTGGCGACAGCGCCCGCAGGCGATGTTGAAGGGGACCGATACGAGATCGCCTTCCTTGATGAACTCCACACCGGGACCGGTCTCGATGACCTCGCCGGTGATCTCGTGCCCGAGGATGAGGCCCTCGGGGGCAGTCGTACGACCGCGGACCATGTGCTGATCCGAGCCGCAGATGTTCGTCGAGACGATCTTCACGATCGCCCCGTGGGGCAGCTTGCGCCCCACGTTCTTCGGGTTGACGCCCGGGCCGTCCTTCACCTCGAGCGTCGGGAAATCAATGTCGTGGACTTCGACCGTACGCGGGCCCATGTAGGCCACGCCCCTGTTGTCAGCCATCTCCTGCTCTCCTTGGATTGTCCGTTCTTCCCCGGGCTCACCGCCGCCGGCCGGGGATCTCGCCCTCGGTGCCCTGGCGCTCCGTCACCCCGCCCGCGGGCTCGCGCTCGCGTTCTGGCGTGATCCGTCGTGCGCGAATGTCGCCCTCGGTCCCCTGTGGCGGCTCCGCCTCCTCCGCCCCGAGCCGCGGGCGAGCGATCGCGTCGTAGAGGAATGCCGCGACGACGCCGCCGACCAGCGGCCCGATGATGTAGACGGGGAAGTCACCCCACTCCGGGTCGCCGCCCCCGATCGCGGTGGCGATCAGCGATCCGAACGAGCGCGCCGGGTTCAGCGAGGCGCCGGTGAGCGGCCCGAAGACGATGATCGCGCAGGTCACCGAGAGCCCGATCATGAGGCCCGCCCACCCGCCGGGGGCGCGGCGATCGACGGCGAGCGCCATGATCGCCGTGACCAGCAGGAACGTCGCCACCGCCTCGACCACGACGCCGCGCCCGAAGGAGACGCCGCCGGCCAGCGTGGTGGATCCCGCTCCCAGATCGGCTGCGCCCGGGAACGCGGCGAGGATCAGCAGCCCGCCGCCGAACGCACCGACGAACTGGGCGACGACGTAGCCCGGGACCTCCCCCCAGGGGAAGCGCCCGGTGGCCGCCAGCGAGACCGTGACGGCCGGATTGATGTGCGCGCCCGACGTGGTGCCGAACGCGTAGATCACGATGGCGATCACGAGCCCGAAGGCAAGCGCGACCATGCCGAGGCCCGGAAAGTCCAGCGCGCCGTTGCCCAGCTTGAGGGCGGCGACCACCGATCCGGGGCCGAACAACACCAGCAACGCCGTGCCGACCGCCTCGGCGACCAGCCGACGCGGAAGCTCCGCAGTCATCGATCCTGGTCACTCCTCTCATCCGCCCGAGTGACGCGACTCTGCTTTGGAAGTTATCGCTGGTCCCGAGCGGCTTCCACGCGTCCGTCTGTTCGATGACGCAGCGTCCTACGCGGCGTCAGGCGCCGGCTGGCCGGCAGCCGGAGGCCGGTGGTCTTCGGGCGCCTCGATCGCCAGTCGCGGCATGCGCCGGTCCAGCCACGAGGGCAGCCACCAGGCTCGCTTTCCGAAGATCTCCATCAGCGCCGGCACCAGTAGGCAGCGGATGATCACCGCGTCGAAGAACACCGCGCTGGCCAGGCCGATCCCGAACAGCTTGATCACGCGATCGTCGCCGAGTGCGAACGACGCGAACACGAGGATCATGATCGACGCGGCCGCGGTGATCACCTTTCCGGTGGTCTGCAGGCCGCGCGCCACCGCGCGCGACGCATCGTGCGTCCGCTCCCATTCCTCGTGCACGCGCGAGATCAGGAACACCTCGTAGTCCATGCTCAACCCGAAGACGATGGCGAACATCAGCACCGGGACGAAGGACTCGATCGGCCCCGTGCCGATGCCCAGGAGTCCGGCCCCATGCCCGTCCTGGAAGATCAGGGTCACAAAGCCGAGCGCGGCGCCGATCGACAGCAGGTTCAGGATCGCGGCCTTGATCGGGATGATCACCGAGCGGAACACGGCGAGCAGCAGCAGCGCGCTGAACAGCACGACCACGCCGACGAAGAGCGGCAACTTGCCGGCGACCACGCGCGAGAAGTCCTCGGCGGACGCCGTGAAGCCGCCGACCTCGATGCGGGCGTGGGTCTGGCTCTCGATCGCGGGCACGACGTCGTCGCGCAGCCGCGTGAGCGTGTCGGTCGTCGCCTTGTCCTGCGGACCGGTCCGCGGGTAGGCGGTGACCGTCGCCACCTGGCCGTCCGGGGAGATTGCCGGCGGCGCCACGAACGTGAAGTCCTTGTCCTTGCGCACCGCTGCGGCGATCTGCCCGGCCGCCGCCTTGTCGCCCTTGGTGCCGAGCTGGGCGACGAGCAGGAACGAGCCGTTCGTGCCGGCGCCAAAGCCTTGGGCGATCAGGTGGTAGGCGTTGCGCGTCGTCGTACCGG
>JAWVFZ010000299.1:0-12296 GCA_033855555.1 Solirubrobacteraceae bacterium | reverse complement strand
GGACACAGACCGGTCGCGCGGCCCGAGACCTGGTCGAGCGCCTCGTCGACGGCCAGCCGATCGACCCCGGCCGGCGCCACCCCGCCGCCCCCGGGCTGGACCCGACCGGACAGCTCCTCACCGTCGTCGGAAGGGTCGAGCAGACAGCGCTCGCGGTCGGCGACGCCCTCCAACTCGCCCGGGACACGCTCGAGGAGAACATGTCGCTCGGGACGGTCAGGCCCCTCGCGACGATCCGGCACGGCGAGCTCGTCCTGATCTCGGCCGGGACATCGCCGCGGGTCAAGATCGCAAGCCTGCGCGCGGCACGCCAACGCACCATCGAGGAGGACAACATCGACGTCCGCTACGGCGTCAGCGTGCCGTCCCAAGGCTTCGCGAGCGTCCAGCAGGCCTACCGCGAAGCAGCCCTCTCGTTGTCCTACACCTCTGCGGGGCGGCCGATCGTTTCGCTCGACGAGCTGTCGGCGCTCGAAGGCGCACTCATCGGGGCGACCGCCGCCACCAAAGCCATCATCGCCTCTAAGGGCAACAGGCTGCGGACGCTCCCCGACGAAGATCGCATCGCGGCCCTCAAGACGATCCGCGCGTTCTCCGCCGCCGACCTCAACGTGGCCAAGGCGGCCGAGCAGATGCACGTCCACCCCAACACGGTGCGCTACCGACTCCAACAGATCGCCACCAAGACCGGCCACGACCCACGCACCTTCGCGGGCCTCGTCGACCTGATCTGCATCCTCGAGACGACCGACAACGTGTGATGGAGATCTAGTAGATCTCGTGGACCTCGTCGTAGTCGACGGTCATCAAGCCCTCGACGACGAACGAAAGGGCGTTCACTCGCTCTGCCACAGCATCGATGCTGGACCCGGACCGCCAGTTCGATGCGCCTCGGGGCCGGGAGCCAGCGCCCTCGGCTGCACAGATTGGTACCCGGAAAGGCGAAAACCCCGCCTGGGCGAGGCTTTCATCCATGGGCGATACTGGGCTCGAACCAGTGACCTCCGCCTTGTCGAGGCGGCGCTCTCCCAGCTGAGCTAATCGCCCGGGAGGAGGGGAAGCCTAGCGAATCAGACCCCCCTCGCTAGGCTTGCCGCCCACCTCCGGCGCCGTGGCGGAGTGGCTACGCAGCGGCCTGCAAAGCCGTGTACACCGGTTCGATTCCGGTCGGCGCCTCTCGAGGAACCTCTGCTAAAGCAGAAACCCACTGTCTGACCCCGGAGCGCAGCCGGGAAGGCACCTGGCGCGGCGGCTCTGACGCAACAGATCGGGCGACCCCACATGGCCACGATACGGTTGCGACCGTGCCGTTCACGCTCAGGAACCTCAAGGAGGACCTGGAGGACGTCGGATCCAGGTTCGACGGCGCGCCGGACCTTGAGTTCCGCCTGGCGACCGAGGTGCTCGAGCTTGAGCGATCCGGCCTGAGCTACCAGCGCGTCCCGCCCGGCTATCGCTTTCCGTACGGCCACACGCACAGGAAGCAGGAGGAGGTGTACGTGGTCTTGCGCGGGAGCGGGCGGATGAAGCTCGACGACGAGATCGTCGAGCTCAAGGAGTGGGACGCGGTGCGCGTCCCGCCCGGCACGTGGCGAGGCTACGAGGCCGGGCCGGGCGGCCTGGAGATCATCGTCATCGGCGCCCCCAACCTCGGCGACGCTCCGCGCGAAGACGTCGAGGGCCAACGCGACTGGTGGGCTGACTAGCGCCTTCGTGAGCACCCGTCCCCGCCCCGGACGCGCTCCCGCGTTTGTCTAGGCCGGTTGGTCTTGCATGTTCACTGTGAAGGCTCCGCCGATCGCCTTACCTTCCAGACGGAGTTCCTCAATTGCCTCGGCAACACCAGGAAACGCCGGGTGACCGTAATCGTGAAAGACCACGAAAGCATCCTTGGCGAGGTGCCTTCGCCATCCCCGGAACTCTGCGAGCGTGTCCTCGCGGGCGTGGCTTGAGTCGATGAACAGGAAGTCGACCGGCGGCCCGGTCCAGCCCTGTGCGCCTGACTCCCCCGGTTCGCGCATAAGCCTGACTCGCGCGCGTGCCCTGGGCCTCATGAGAGCGAGGTAATCGTCCCGGCCCGGTTGAGCTACAGGGTCATAGGAGGCAACAATTCTCGCGGGGTCTGCGAGCGCGAGCGAGGCAGTGGTCCACCCCGTTGCGGTGCCGAGTTCCACAACGGTGCGCCGGCCCTCGGCGAGGCGCAGGAGCGCCCGGAGGTCGGATGGCCGGCATGCGGACTGAAGGGCGAACGAGTCCCCCCTCCACGCGGCGAGGCCTACAGCGCGCGCCTGGTAGGCGGCAACCGACGGCGGCAGGCGAACCAGGTGCCGCAACCGGTCCAGCACGATCAATATCCGTCGCCTCGCGCTCACGCGACGGGAACCTAGCTGAGCAGCGAGTCGCCGCCGTCCTCACCGATCCCTAACAGGGATACGCACAACCTGTGGCGGAGGTGGGTACCACCGTCCCATGGCCACCTACCGCAACCGTCCGGCATACGCGGGCGCCGGGCTCGGCGCCCGGTTGGCGCTCGCCCGCGCGATCACCACTGTCGCGAGTCTCGTCGCCGCCATCATCGTCGTGGCGATCGTGCTGCAGCTGCTCGGCGCGAACTCGTCCAACGGCATCGTTCACGCGATCCACCAGGCCGGGAGCTGGCTCTCGGATCCGTTCCACGGGCTGTTCTCGCTGCACAGCGCCAATCTGCAGATGACGGTCAACTGGGGGCTGGCGGCGATCGTCTACCTCTTCGTCGCCCGCCTGATCGCTCGCGTGATCGTCCGCTGACGGAAAACCCGCGCGCGCGGCGCGCTTCGCGCAGCTAGGTTCTGCGCGCCGTGGCAACCGAAAGGCCGATCCTGATCGTTGGCTGCCCGCGCAGCGGCACCACGCTCCTGCGCGACCTACTGCGCGCCCACTCGCGGATCACGATCCCCGACGAGACCGCGGTGCTGCCGGCGCTGCTGCGCGCCCATGGCGATCCGGCTGACGCGCGCGCCGCGCGCCGGCTCGCCTCCGACCTTCTCGTCTGCAACGGCGTGCGTCTTTGGGGGCTCGATCTCACTCCGCCCGACCTCGAGCACCATCGCTCCTTCAGCGCGCTGGTCGCCGCCGTCTACGGGGAGTGGGCGCGGCTGGAGGACAAGCCGCGGTGGGGCGAGAAGACACCGCAGTACGTCCACGAGCTGCCCGCCATGCGACAGGTCTTCCCGGACGCCCAGGTCGTCCACGTCATCCGCGACCCGCGTGCGGTGACCGCGTCGCTGCTCGGCCGGTCATGGGGGCCGGCGACCGCCCGCAGCGCGGCCCTCGCATGGCGCGAGTGCGTGCTGGCCGGCCGGCGCGACGGTCCTCCGCTTGGCTCCGACGGCTATCACGAGCTGCGCTACGAGGAGCTCGTTGCCGACCCCGAGCGGGTGCTGCGCGCGCTGTGCGAGTTCCTGGGCGAGCGCTACGAGCCGCAGATGCTGCGCCCCAACCGCCTCACGATGCAGCCCGGCCGCCCGCTGCCCTGGAACAGCCCCGGTGCTGAGACGAGCGTCGTTCCAGGACCAGCGGCAGACGACGCGCTCGGCCCGCGTGATCGCGCGGCGGTCGCGTGGGAGGCCGGCGACCTGATGGAGGAGCTCGGCTACGGACCCGTCGGCCCGCGGCGCCCGCCCTATCCAGGCGAACGCGCCCGCAACGCCATCGTGGATCGCGCGGCGTGGGCGCGCTACCGGCTCACCACCTGGGATCGCGGGCCGCGGCTGCGCGAGACGCTCGCGGTGAGGCGCAGCCTCATCGCGCGGCGCACCCGCGCCTGAGCGAGCGCGGGTCAGCGCGCGGCGACGTGGTGCTGAGCCACGGGGCCGCCGGACGCCTGTGTCGAGCCGTCCACCCCGACCGAGGAGCCCACGAGGACGCCGGCGAGCAGCAGCCCGGTCAGCGCCTGGCGGCGGCGCGGCGTCAGCCAGGAGAGGTGGCGGGCGAACACGTACTGGCGAACGCTCCCGGCGGTCGCCGTCGCGCCCAGTGCCTGCGCCATGCATTGCATGCACATTGCGTCAGAGTCTAGATCCGATGCCGCGGATCACGCTCCACCTCGGCGACATCACGAGCGACGACCAAGCCGACGCGATCGTCAACGCGGCCAACAGCAGCCTGCTGGGTGGTGGCGGTGTCGACGGTGCCATCCACCGCGCGGCGGGACCGCAGCTGCTCGAGGAGTGCCGCGCGCTGGGCGGCTGCGAGACCGGCGACGCGAAGGTCACCGGCGCCGGGCGACTGCCCGCAAGGCACCTGATCCACGCCGTTGGCCCGGTGTGGCGCGGCGGCGGCAACGGCGAGCCGGAGCTGCTCGCCTCCTGCTATCGCCGGTCGGTCGAGCTGGCGGCCGAGCACGGTTGCGCGCGGGTCGCGTTCCCGGCGATCTCGACCGGCGTCTACGCCTATCCGCTCGAGGAAGCCGCGCGGGTCGCGATCCGATCCACCAGCGCGGCGCTTGCGACTCAATCGGTCGTGAAGGAGGCGCGCTTCTGGCTCTTCGACGACGAAGCCCACGCCGCCTTCGCTGCGGCGCTCGCTCAGGAACAGGTCCGGCATGGCACGGCTTGAGCCGTGCAGATCACCTGAACCACCGGCCAATTCAAGATCGGGCAGCTCCCGCCGACGACCGAAAGCAGATCTATGGTCGCTGCTCCCCGGCCCAAGGAATCCTGGCTCTGCCCGACCGACGCCGACCTGCGCCGCGCGCTCGACGTAAGCGCGCGCGTGCGCAGGGCGCGCGAGGTCGGCTCGGTCGCCATCGGCGTCACGATGATCATGAGCGCGCCGTTCCTCGGCGGGCAGGTCCTCATCTTCTTCGTGCTGAGCGCCATCAACCTGCAGACGCTCGACTGGCGCCTGAGCCGGGCTCGCCATCCCCAGCGCGTGATCGCCTGGAGCTTCCTGTGGACGGCCTCGGTGATCGGCGGCGCCACCGCGGCGACTGGCGGCGCGCTGAGCCCGCTGCTGCCATGGATCGTCATCCCCTGCTCACTGGCCGCCGCGCGTTTCCGCCGCGAGGTCGTGTTCGTGGGAACGGGCCTCACCGTGCTGCTGATGGTCGCTGTGACGTTTGGCGTGGACGCACAGCAGACGATCGAGCACCCCGTGCTGCTGCTCGCGTCGATCGCGCTGCTGGTGAATCTCGTGGCGATCGTCGCCGCCGTCACCTCGGCCGAGATCGAGCACCGCGCCGAGGCGATCCGCGACCCGCTGACCGGCCTGCTCAACCGCAACGCGCTCATCCTGCGCTTCGGCGAGCTTGCGAACCAGGCGGCGCGCTCGCACGAGCCCGTCGCGCTGATCCTGTGCGATCTCGACCACTTCAAGGCCGTCAACGACACCCACGGCCACCAGCACGGCGACCGCGTCCTGTGCGAGACGACCGACGCGATGCGCGCCGCCCTACGCAGCTTCGAGCTGATCTACCGCTACGGCGGCGAGGAGTTCGTGATCGTCCTCCCCGGCGCCACCGCCGCCGACGGCACCGAGGTCGCAGAGCGGGTCCGAGCGGCGGTGAACGCGGCGCGCCCGGGCGCGCTCGACCTCACGCTCTCGGCCGGCGTCGCGGCAGCCGTCGGCCACTGCGTCGAAATGGAAAGCCTCTTCCGCGCCGCCGACGCGGCCCTCTACGAAGCCAAGCGAACCGGCCGCGATCGCGTGGTGTCGGCGCCTGCGGCGCCCCTCGCGCCGCCCCGTGTCGCAGCAGCCTGACGTTCTATACTCGCGCCTCCTGCGGCTGTAGCTCAGTTGGCTAGAGCGTCTGCTTGCCATGCAGAAGGTCGAGGGTTCGAGTCCCTTCAGCCGCTTCGCGCGAAGCCCCCGTAAACACGGGGGCTTCGTTCGTTTGCGGTCGGCCCTTCCTCGCGTCGCCAGTGGCATTTCGGAGGCAAGGAACGGATCGCGAAGTCCCGGTCGCCTCACTCGCGCGCCGCGACCTACCGCAAGCCGCGCGCATCGACGCCCCGGCGTGGAGGTGCGCTCCAAGGGCGCGCCATCTGGACCGGAGGATGTGCGACTACCGGTTTCGCGGGTGTCGGCGGGAGCGCAAGTGACGCGCAATCGAAGCGACGATGTCAGGCATGACGAAGCTCAGCAACACCACCAGCACGATCGGCAACCCCAACCACAGCCAGAGAAGGATTGACCCGAGGGTGTCGCAGCCGGTGACGTCATCCGGATTGCAGCGCGCGCCTCTCGCCGAGGCGACCACCCACGTGATAACCCACAAGGCCACAACACCTGCACAGGCCAGCAGAAGGGTTCTCACGCGTCTCATGCCCGCACTCTTAGCGAGGCACACTAACGCCACCGAAGGGGGAAACCCCACGGGAACGAGTCGCCATCCGCCTACACATTTCCAGCCGCTGCGAAACATTGCGCGCGCTTGATCGGCAGGGCCGCGTCGCGCTCCCCGCGGCGCGGCCCACTTCCCATGCACCACACCAGGCGGCTACCCCGCCTTCGCTGCACCTCGGCGCGGTCTACAGCTGCGCGGCGCCGTGCCGTGGGAGGGCGCGCGCTGCTAGCGGGCGCACGGCGTCGCCCGCCGCTTCGAGCCCCGCGACGGGCTCGCCGGCCACGCGCACGACGACGTGCTCGACGCCCGCCTCGAGGTAGGGCGCGAGGTGCTCCGCCAGGCCGGCGGGGGAGCCGGCGTAGGTCGCCTGCAGCTGCGAGACGAGCGCGAACGGCCGGCCGTACCAGCGCTCGATGGTCGCGGCGAGACGTTCGCGCGCGACCGCGGCGGCGTCATCGAGCGCCACCGTGAGGTAGAGCGCGGGGACCGGCGGCTCCGGGCGATCGTGCGCCGCCGCGCGGACGCGCGCCCAGCCCTCCGCCCACGCCTGCGGCGTGCGCAGGTAGGGAAGCCAGCCGTCGGCAAGCCGGCCGACGCGCGCCTCGGCGCGCTCACCCGCGCCGGCGAGCCAGATCCTCGGGCCACCGGGCTGCGCCGGCGTGGGAGACAACGCGAGATCGCGCACCGTGACGTGCCTTCCCTCGAACGTCACCGGCGCGCCGGGCGAGGCCCACAGCGAACGCATCAGCGCGATCGTCTCGACGAGCCGCCCCACGCGCGTGTCGAACTCGACGCCGGCCGCCGCGAATTGCGCGGCGCTCTCCGGCGACCGAAAGGCGGCGCCGAGGCCGGCGCGCACGCGACCGCCGCTCAGCGCGTCGAGCGAGGCGAGCTGCTGGGCGAGCAGCGCCGGCGGGCGGAGCGCGGCGAGCAGCACGCCGGTCGCCAGCGTGACCGTGCTCGTGCGGGCTGCCAGCGCCGCGAGCACCACGAGCGGATCAGGCACGCCGTACTGGAACGGGCTGTCGGGGACCCAGACGGCCTCGAACCCGAGCGCCTCGGCGCGCGCGCCGAGCTCGAGCAGCGGCGCGTCCGGCTCGAAGGTCGGCAGCAGGTAGCCGAAGGTCGTCATCGGTCGATGAACTGGTGATCGGAGCGGATCCGATCCTCGGCGTCGAGGATGAGGAACTCGCGGCGGAAGACGAACGCGCCCGGCGCGACGAACGACTCGTAGGCGCGCGCGATGCGCATCTCGAGCGCGGCGTGTCCGCGGGCCTCGAGCGTGGTGTGCGGGAAGCCGAGCTCCGCCGCGCGCTCGCGGATCTCCTCGGGCGGATCGAGCACCTGCACGGCGTCGGCGCACCACCGCTCGCGGACCATCGTGCGGCGGCGGTCGGGATCGGGCTCGTTCCAGAGCGCAACGTAGCGGTCGGCGAGATCGGTCGTGGACGTGGTCATGGCCGTCAGGATCGGCGCCGGCGCGCGCCGCTGCAATTCCTCGCAAGGAATGGCGGCGCACCCCGCGCCTGCGCTACCAATCACCGCGTGAGCACGTTCGCCCCCGCCACCACCTTCGCCTCCTCGCTGCGCGGCTGGCGTGAGCGCCAACGCGTCAGCCAGCTCGAGCTCGCCCTGCGCGCGGGCACGACGCAGCGGCACATCAGCTTCATCGAGCGCGGCCGCTCGCTGCCCGGACGGGGGATGATCGTGCGCCTCACCGAGGCGCTCGAGGTCCCGCTGCGTGAGCGCAACGCGATGCTGCTCTCCGCCGGCTTCGCGCCGGCCTACCGCGAGACGGCGCTCGACGACGCTTCGCTCGACCCGGTCCGCGGCGCGCTCGAGCACGTCCTCGCGGGCCATGCCCCCTACCCGGCGGTGATCACCGACCGCGAGGGCTTCGTCGTCTCCGGCAACGCGCCCTTCCGCGCACTGCTCGGGCCGCTGGCCGAGTCGCCGGTCAACCTGGCGCGCGTGCTGCTCTCCCCGGACGGCCTGGCGTCGCGGATCCGCAACCTCGACGAGTGGGGCTGGCACGTGCTCGATGGCATCCGCCGCAAGGCGCTGCGCCACCCGGGGTCCCAGCTCGCGGCGCTGGCCGACGAGCTCGAACCGCTCGTCCCGCCGCGCCGCACCGCGCCGCAGCACGCGGGCTTCGCCGTTCCGCTGCGTATCGCGGCCGGCGGCGGTGCCGAGCTGACCCTGCTGACGACGCTCGCCCACTTCGCCACGACGATCGACGTCGCGATCTCCGAGCTCACGCTGGAGGCGTTCCTCCCGGGCGACGCCGCGACGGCCGAGCACTTCGCTCGCCACCAGAGCTGAGGCGCGATAGGCCGCAGTCGATCCGCGTACCCGCTTGAGCCGGGTCGAGCACAAGATGCCCTCCGGGGCGAGGGATTTGACATGCAGTCGTCTGGCTGCCTAATATATGCAGCCAGATGGCTGCCTTTCCTTCGATCGACGACGCGTTCAAGGCCCTGGCCGACCCCAGTCGGCGCCTGCTGCTCGACAGCCTGAATGAGCGCAACGGCCAGACCCTGGGCGAGCTGTGCTCGCACCTGGAGATGGCCCGCCAGTCGGTCAGCAAGCACCTCGCGGTACTGGAGGTGGCCAACCTCATCACGACCGTTCGCCGCGGCCGGGAGAAGCTGCATTACCTCAACGCGGCGCCCATCAACGAAATCGCCGAGCGCTGGATCACCCGGTACGAGCAGGGCCGAGTCCACGCGCTCACCGACCTCAAAACCGCCCTGGAGGCCACCCCCATGGACAAGCCCTCGTTCGTCTACACGACGTTCATCAAGACCACCCCCGAGCGCCTCTGGCAAGGGCTCACCGACCCCGCCTTCACGATGCGCTACTGGAACATCGCCTTCGAGACCGACTGGAAGACCGGGTCCGCGATGACCTGGAAGCAGCGCGACGTCACGATCGTCGACGACGGCCAGCGCGTCGTTGAGGCAGACCCCTATACCCGCTTGTCCTACACCTGGCACGCGATCACGCCGGAGTGGGCACAGATGGTCGACGTCGACGAGGAGCGGCGGGCGCGCCTGGCCGCCGAGCGCCGCTCGAAGGTCACCTTCGAGATCGAGGCGATCGACGGCGAGCAGGTGAAGCTCACCGTCATCCACGACGACCTCGAGCCCGACGGCCTGCTCGTGACCATGATCTCCGGCGGCTGGCCGCGCGTGATCGCGAACCTCAAGACGCTGCTGGAAACCGGCGAGCCGCTCCCGGACACCCGAGTCCGATGATGATGCCCTCGACCCCGGCGATGGCGGGGATGACGGCGGCGATGATGCTGCCGGGCGCGCTGCCGGCGATCGTACGCAGCGCGCGCGCCGGTCGCGCCCCGCTCGCCGCGCCGCGCTTCACGCTGTCCTACCTGGTCGTCTGGTTCGCGGCCGGCCTCGCGATCTTCGCCGTCTACCAGCCTCCCACGACAGCCGTCGCGGTCGTGATCGTCGTCGCCGCCGTCGTGTACGAGCTGACCCCGTTGGCCCGCGCGTGCCGGCGACGCTGTCGCGCCGAGCGGCGCTCCGGTCTGCGCTTCGGCGGCTGGTGCGTCGGCTCGAGCGTCGGGCTGATGGCCGCATTCGTCGCACTTGACCCCATGTCCCTGCCCCTGATGTGCGCCGCCGGCGCCATCGCGTTGATTCAGAAGGAGCTGCTCTCATGAGCCCCCACCCCACCGCCACCCGCGAGCAGTGGCTCGCCGCCCGCCTCGAAATGCTGCAGGCCGAGAAGGAGCTGACGCGCCGCAGCGACGAGCTCGCCCGCCAGCGCCAGGCGCTGCCCTGGGTCCCCGTCGAGAAGGAGTACCGGTTCCAGACCGAGGACGGCCCGGCGTCCCTGGCCGACCTCTTCGGCGGGCGCTCGCAGCTGCTCGTCTATCACTTCATGTTCGGTCCGAACTTCACGGCCGGCTGCCCATCGTGCTCGGCGATCGCCGACGGCTTCAACGGCTCGGTCGCGCACCTGCAGAACCACGACGTCGCGTTCGTCGCGGTCTCGCGCGCACCGGTCGACAAGCTCACGGCGTACAAGCGCCGGATGGGCTGGTCGTTTCCGTGGGCGTCGTCGCTGGACAGCGACTTCAACTACGACTTCAACACGTCGTTCACCGAGGACCAGATGCGCGGCGTCGTCGAATACAACTTCGCCGACCGCGACATGAGCTTCGTCGAGACGCTCGGCCCCGACAGCACGGCCGCCCAGTTCGGCGCGAGCGCCGGCGTCGACGTCAAGACGTTCCTGCGCGAGGCGCCCGGGATGAGCGCGTTCGCGATGCAGGACGGCATCGTCCATCACACCTACTCGACCTACGCGCGCGGCCTGGACGGCCTCTGGGGCATGTATCAATGGCTGGATCGCGCGCCGCTGGGCCGCAACGAGGCCGGCGCGTGGTGGCGACGCCACGACGAGTACGACGCCGCTACTGGATGATCGCCGGCGCGGCGGCGTATCGTTCGTCGCGTTGTGTTGATGTTGATCGACACTCGAGAGCCGCCGCCTCTGCCCCCGTCCCACGAGCCGTGGAGACCCAACCTCCGCCCGCTCGCGCCGATCCCCGGCGGCTTGTTCCTGCTCGGCGTCGCCGGGATGGTCCCGCCGGTGCCGTCCTACCTCCTCATAGTCGCCGGCGGCGGGCTCATCGCCCGGACGGCCGCGAAGCTGATCCCGAGCAGCAACGGGCTCGAGGAGCATCGGCAGTAGCGCATCGACGCGTCGCGGTTAGCGCGCGAACGTGTCGACCCACCTTGTTCGCAGTGAACGGCGGCGCCGACGCGTGACGGCAGGAGAGGTGGATGTGCGCGTTGCCCCCGCACCCGCAGCGCGCCGCGGGCCCAGGAAAGCCGTTACGGCGAGCAGCGCGGCCGGCCAGGACGCACGAGGAATGCGCATGCCGTTCGTCCGCCGGACGAACTGCGGCAGGACAAAAACCAGCGCAGTCCGTCTCACATATGCCCGGGTCCCCGGCGCAGGTGGCGCGACATGAGACGAGCGACGCCGACGACGCGTCAACCCCGGACGGTGACTGTGCGGCGTCGTCGGTCTCCCGCGTACAGCGAGAGCTGACCCGTCATTCGGCGCGGCTGGAGGCCCGGTCGTCCAGTGATGCGCCCCGCAATGCGGTTCTCCATCAGCCAGCTCAGACACACAGCTCGTGAGAGGAGACCGTGGACGGCAAGATCGCGTTAGCTGGAGAGGGGATGTCCCCGCTGGGCTCGGCGTCCGCCGTGGCGCCGGGCATAGGGCGCTTCGGGGGCATGTTGTCAACGGCCCAGTTACGCCTCGCTAGGTGGCAGTGGGGAACCCAAGCCCGGGCGCGGCGGCTCGTGCTCGCCCGCGCGCAGCAGGCTGGCGGTACGCAGTTCGTACCTTTTGATCTCGGCGTCGACTCTCCGCTCAAGGGCAACGCGACGGTGGTCTCGATACAGCATCCCAACCTCCGGACTCGTGGTGTCCGACGCAATGCGCCAGAGCTTGAAGGATGCCCGCTACGGGGCCGAGTGTCATGGTGGGAAGCCCCCGTCTGCTGGTCCTGCCAACCCGACACGCCGGCACCTCTAGCGGGCACGGCGTCTTGGGCCACGGCGCGATGGAGACTGCGGTCAAGCGCGGGACGGGACGTTTTGGGGCGCGCCACCGCGTCCGCGGCCGTAAGCCACCTCTCACCCCACATGACCCAGGACAGCCCTCCGGCCTCGGGCGGAAGGTGCCGGAAGCCCTCCGACGGTTCAGCAGCCATCGACGACCCACGCTCGGCGGATGCGCAGCGTCATGCTCACGGCATGAAGATCCACGCCCTCACGACCGGCGCGGTGCGCCTCAAGCATGCCTTCCTGCACCCGAGGTCCGGCCCGCGGCGCCAGTTGGACCTGTTCCTGCCCAGCCCGTGGTCGGAGCCGATGCCGATCCACTGTTGGGCGATCGAGCACGAGGGGCGTCTGCTGCTCGTCGACAC
>JAWVFZ010000298.1:0-11004 GCA_033855555.1 Solirubrobacteraceae bacterium | reverse complement strand
GGCAGCACGACGCTGCCGGAGAAGACCGCCAAGTACACGACCACTCGGGGCAAGCTGACCCAGGAGGAGTCCAACAGGCTCGCGCGCGAGTTCCAGTCGACCGCGTACGACCTGCGCCACTACGACGACGACACCTGGGTCAAGCACCATCCCGACGACCCGAAGGCCGCCGAGCTGGAGGCGGCCGCGCGCGGCGAATCGGCCGCCGTGCCCGCGAGCTGAGCGGGCACCCGGCTCCGGAGCCCGTCCAGTGAGTGGCGCGAACCTCGCCGGACTGCTGGACGGGCCCGCCCGCTGGGGCGCCGACCGTCCGGCGGTCGTGGTGGGCGACCGGACGGTGCGGACGTGGGCGCAGCTCGCGCAGGCGGTGGCGCGGCGCGCGGCGGCGCTGCGCGACCGCCATGGCATCGGGCCCGGCGACCCTGTCGCGCTGTTCGCGGCCAACCACCCGGCATATCTGGAGGTGCTGTTCGCGATCTGGCACGCCGGCGCCGTCGCCGTCCCGATCTCCAGCAGGCTTCACGCGCGCGAGGCGGCCGACATCCTGGACCGCAGCCATGCGCGGCTGTGCTTTGCGACCGCCGACGTCGCCGACGAGCTGCTGGCGCACGTCGACGGCGCGCCGGTCGTGGTGCTCGGCGAGTCCGACGACGAGGCGCTGCTCGCGGCGGGGGAGATGGCGCCGGTCGCGCGCCTCGCCACCGACGAGGCCTGGATCTTCTTCACCTCCGGCACGACCGGGCCGGCCAAGGGCGCCCGCCTGACGCACCACAACCTGTTCGCGATGGCCGCGGCGTACATGGCCGACGCGGCCGAGGTCGGGCCGGACGACGCCATCATCCACGTCGCCGCGCTGAGCCACGCGTCGGGGCTGATGTGCCTGCCGTTCGTCGCTCGCGGGGGCGCCCAGGTCCTGCCGCCCTCCGGCGGCTTCGACGCGACGGAGCTGTTCGATCTGGTCGCGGCGGGCGAGCGCTCGTCGTTCTTCGTGCCCCCGACGCTGCTGCGCAGGCTCGCGGCGCACCCGGGCGCGGCCGCCGTGCCTCAGCAGCGGCTCGCCACGATCCTCGTCGGCGCCGCACCGGTGCTCCCGTCGGACCTGCGCGACGCGGTCGGCGCGTTCGGGCCATGCGTGTGGAACGGCTACGGCCAGGGCGAGTCGCCGTGCACGATCACGGCGCACTCCAAGGCGCAGATCGGCGCCGCCGTCGAGGCCGGCGACGAGCACGCGCTGCGCTCGGTCGGCGTCGCGCGCGCCGGGATGCGCGTCCGCGTCGTGGATGGCGACGACCAGGAGCTCGGGCCGGGCGAGGTGGGCGAGGTCGTCGCGGACGGGCCGACCGTGATGGCGGGCTACCTGGACCTGCCCGACGCGAGCGCGGAGGCGCTGCGGGGCGGGTGGCTGCACACGGGGGACGTGGGCACGTTCGACGACCGCGGGCGGCTGACGCTCGTGGACCGGGTCAAGGACGTCGTGATCACGGGCGGCTACAACGTGTACCCGCGCGAGGTCGAGGACGTGCTGCACATCGATCCCGCCGTCGGCGAGGCGGCCGTCGTCGGGCTGCCCGACGCCGAGTGGGGCGAGCGCATCGTCGCGTTCGTCGTGCCCGCGGCCGGTGCCCGGGTCGACGAGGAGGCGCTCGACCGGCGCTGTCTCGATGCGATCGCGCGCCACAAGCGGCCGAAGGAGTACCGCGTCGTCGACGAGCTGCCACGCAACGCCGCGGGCAAGGTCCTCAAGAAGCAGCTGCGCGAGATGGCAGCGGTCGCCGATGCCTGAGGTCGAGCTCCTGGACGTCACCCTGCGCGACGGCCAGCAGAGCCTGTGGGGGATGCGGATGCAGGCCGGCATGGCGCTGCCGGTCGCCGACCACCTCGACAGGACGGGGTTCAAGGTCGTCGATGCCGCGGCCAGCTCGTTCATGGAGGTCCTGGTCAAGTACTGCCGCGAGAATCCGTGGGAGGGCCTTGACCTGCTGCGCCGCGCGATCCATCGCACCCCGATGCGCGGCGGGATGCGCGGCAACGCGTGCATCTCCTTCGGCGTCTCGCCGGACGCGCTGATGGACCTCTGGATGCGGCGCCTCAACGAGCACGGCGTGCGCTCGTTCTGGATCTACGACGTCCTGTACGGCATCGACAACTTCGCGCGCCTGGCCCGGATCGCCAAGGAGTACGGGTCCGAGGTGGTCGGGACGGTCTTCTACACGATGTCCCCGGTCCACACCGACGAGTACCTCGCGGCCAAGGCGGCCGAGATCGCCGCGGTCCCGGAGATCGACGGGGTGCTCTTCTACGACACGGCCGGCGTCCTGGACGCAGACCGCCTGCGCGTGCTCGTGCCGAAGATCGTCGCCGCCGCCGCGCCCAAGCCGGTCGAGATCCACGCCAACAACCTCATGGGCATGTCGGGACTGACCTACGTCGAGGCCGTCCGGCATGGCATCCACGTCCTGCACACCGCGTCGCGGCCGATGGCCAACGGGCCGTCGGTCCCGTCCACCGAGAGCGTCGTGCGCAACCTCGAGCTCATGGGCTGCGCGCATGGGATCGATACGTCGCTGCTGGCGCCGGTCGAGGAGCACTTCCGCAGGGTCGGCCGCGCCGCGGGCTACCTCGTCGACCAGGTCAGCGAGTACGACCTGTTCAACGTCACCCACCAGGTCCCGGGAGGCATGGTCGGGACGCTCAAGGCCCAGCTCGAGCAGCACGGGATGACGCACCGGCTCGACGAGGTGCTCGCCGAGACCGGCGAGGTTCGCCGCGAGCTCGGCTGGCCCGTCATGGCGACGCCGCTGAGCCAGCTCGTCGGGACGCAGGCGGTGCTCAACGTCGTCACCGGCAAGCGCTACGGCCTCGTGCCCGACGAGGTCGTGGCCTACGCCGCGGGACACTACGGCCAGCCCCCCGCGCCGCTGGACCCGGAGGTCCTGGACCGGATCATGCATGCCGACAACGCCGACCGCGTCGTCGCGCGCCCGCCGGAGCAGCCGACGCTCGAGGAGCTACGCGCCCGCCACGGCACGAGCCCGGACGAGGACGACCTGCTGATCCTGAAGGCGCTCATCCCGGAACCCGACATCGCCGCGATGCAGGCGGCCGGACCGGTGCGCCGGGACTTCCCGCTCGTCGCGCCGCAGGTCGAGGAGCTGCGGACGCTGATCAGGACGGTCCAGAGCCCGTACGTGCGCGTCTCGACCGAGCAGTGGGCGATGGAGCTGCGGCGGTGAGCGCCGCGGACGAGCTCGGGCGCCTGGACCTGAGCGCCGAGGAGCTGCTCACGACCACCCGCGCGGTCCGCAGGCGGCTGGACTTCTCGCGCCCGATCGAGCCCGCGGTGCTGCGCGCGTGCGTCGCGATCGCGCTGCAGGCGCCCTCGGGCTCCAACCGCTGGCCGGCGCAGTTCGTGATCGTCACCGAGGAGGAGCGCCGCGCGGCGCTGGGCGAGGCCTATCGCGAGGCCTACCGCGCCTATCGCGACTCCTCGGGCTACATCGGCAAGGTCGACAAGGGCGACGACGAGCACAACGCCCAGCAGCAGCGGACCGCGCGCTCGGCCGACCACCTGGCCGAGCACTTCCACCTCGCACCGGCGATCGTGCTGGCGTGCGCCTTGGGCCGCGCCGACGACCTTCCGGCCTACCGCGCGGTGAACCTCGCGGCCAGCGTGCACCCGGCGATGTGGTCGTTCATGCTCGCCGCGCGCCTGCACGGCCTGGGCACATGCTGGACCGCCGTGTCGCTCCACGACGAGCAGCGGACCGCGGAGCTCGTCGGGATCCCGCACGACGACGTGACGATCTGCGCGGTCTCCCCGGTGGCGTACACCGACGGGACCGCGTTCCGCCCCGCGCTGCGGCCCGACCCCGACGATGTCATCCACTGGGAAGTTTGGTGAAGCCATGTCCGTGAACCTTGCCCACCGCCTGCGCCGCCGTCCCGAGGGCGACCTGCGCCCGGGCGACCTCGACCTGGTCGAAGAGGCGGTGCCCGAGCTCGCCGACGGCCAGGCGCTCGTGCGCACGCTGTTGCTCTCGATGGACCCGACCAACCGCATCTGGATGAGCGAGATGCGCGGCTACATGCCCGCCGTGCCGCTCGGCGACGTCATGCGGGGGCTCGGCGTCGGGCAGGTCGTGGCATCGCGCCGCGACGACCTCCCGGTCGGCACGCTGGTCATGGGCTGGACCGGCTGGCAGCAGCTGTGCATCGCCGACGACGCGCTGCTGGAGGCGCCGTTCACGGTGCTGCCCGACCCGCTGCCCGCGCCGCTGCCGGCGTTCCTCGGCGCGCTCGGCCACACGGGCATCACCGCCTGGCTGGGCGTGGTGCTGTTCGGCCGCGTGCAGGAGGGCGACACCGTGGTCGTGTCGGCGGCGGGGGGTGCCGTGGGGTCGGTCGCCGGCCAGCTCGCCAAGGCTCGCGGCGCGCGCGTCGTCGGCGTCGCCGGCGGCCCGGAGAAGTGCCGGCACGTCGTCGAGGAGCTCGGCTTCGACGCGTGCGTGGACCACCGCGCCGCCGACTGGCGCGAGCAGCTCGACGCCGCGACCCCCGACGGAATCGACGTGGACTTCGAGAACGTCGGCGGCGAGATCATGGACCACGTCCTGATGCGCCTCAACGTCGGCGCGCGGATCGCCCTCTGCGGGATGATCTCCCAGTACAACGCCGAGGGCGGCAGCGGTCACTGGGCGGGCCAGGAGGCGATCGGCCAGCTCATCATGCAGCGCGCCACGATGACCGGATTCCTCGTGCTCGACCATGCCGACCGGTTCGAGGAGGCGATCGGCGAGCTCGGGACGCTGCTCGGCGAGGGTCGCCTGCGCTACGACGAGACGTTCGTCGACGGGCTCGAGAGCGCCCCCGAAGCGCTGTCGCAGTTGTTCGAGGGCACCAACACCGGCAAGCTGATCGTGCGCGTTGCCGAGCCGGTCACGATGCCGGCCGCGGATCGCGCACCAGCCGCGCCAGCCTGAGCGCGACGCGCAGCTCGAGCTGGCGCTGGGCGACGGGGTGCCCCAGCAGCTCCTCGGCGCGGTGGACGCGGTAGGCGATCGTGTTCGCGTGCACCGCGAGACGGCGGCCGGCGCGGACGTAGCTGGAGCCCTCCTCGAGGAACACGCGCAGCGTCGCGCTCATGCGGCGCGCAGCGTCGTCGTCACCCGCCAGCGGCCCGAGCTCGCGGGCCACGAAGCGCTGCGCCTCCTCGACGTCGTGCGTCGCAAGGGCGTCGAGCGAGACGTCGGCGAACGGCGTCGACGCGCCGCGGCCGCGCCCGAGCCGCGCGACCCGTCGCGCCAGCATCGCCTCGCGGTGGCTGCGGCAGAAGCCCTCGACGCCGGCGCCCGGCGTGCCCAGCGCGATCCGAAGCTGCGCCGAGCCGCCGAGGGCCGCGAGCCGCGCGGTGTCCGCCCCCGGCTGGAGCCCGGCCCAGCAGGCGAGGTGACGCCCGAGCGGCACGGTCAGCGCTCCGTGCGCGCCCAGCGCCTCCGCGGCGGCGGTGGCCAGGCGCTCCATCTCGCCGAACAGCGCGTGGCGGTCGCCGCCGTCGGCCTCGTCGTCCGCGCTCCAGATGACGTACGCCAGGTGCTCGCGCTCGAGCTCGTACCCGAGCCGCCGGCTCGCGGCCGGCAGGTCGGCGCGCGAGCCGTCGAGCAGCGCCCTGACCTCGGCTGCGCGGACGGCGGCGGCGCTGCGGACCCACTGCTCGCGCTCGCGCAGGTACACGTCCAGAAGCTGGCGCTCGAGCTCCTCGACCCAGGCGAACAGGAAGTCGTTGAAGAAGCCGACCAGCTCGACGAGATGGTCGGGATCGTCGGTCTTCGCGCGCAGGCGGTCCAGCACGAGGCGTGACAGCGCGGCCTGCGCGGTGCGGTACGCGCGCTGCAGCACGTCGAGCCCGATCCCGCGGCGCACGTACTCGCGGACGTAGGCGCGCGCCTCCTCGGGAGCGACCGCGCTGGCCGGCGCGTTGCCCTCGCGCAGCATCGTCAGGATCAGCCCGAGGTTCGCCCGCACGCTTCGCCCCGTCATGGCGCGCAGGTCGTCGTCGAGCTCGTGGAGGTGCTCGTGGATCGCGTCGGACAGCACCTCCGTCACGAGCTCCAGCTCGGCGCTCATGGCCGCGACGATCTCGGCCACGTCGGCTCGGTGAGGCTGGACCGGCGAAATCGCGCGGGCTTGCGGCACTGTGCAAACGAGGCTACGCCGACTTGTGGCCTGGCCACAAACGGGTCGCGGCGACTGAGTTGGAGAAGACGACGACGCGGCGATCGCACGCGCCTACCGTCCGAGGCATGGCCACCACGCACAATCCGCGCGTCCTCGCGATCGACGCCGGCGGCACGATGACCGACACGTTCATCGTCGACGAGTCCGGCAGCTTCGTCGTCGGCAAGGCACAGACGACGCCCGACGACGAGTCGGTCGGGCTCATGAGCTCCGCCGAGGACGCGCTGCGCCAATGGGACAGCACGCCGGACGAGGGCTTCCCGCGCATCCAGTCGGCGGTCTTCTCCGGCACGGCGATGCTCAACCGCCTGCTCACGCGCCGCGGTCGCAAGGTCGGCGCGATCGTGACCGCGGGCCAGGAGGACTCGCTGCAGATGGAGCGCGGCATCCAGAGCTATCTGGGGTTCTCCTATGCCGACCGCCTGCACATCGCGACGCACCACCACAACGAGCCGCTCATTCCGCGCTCGCGTGTCAAAGGTGTGCGCGGGCGCATCGACCTCTTCGGCAACGAGGCGCTGGCGCTGCGCGAGCAGGACGCGCGCGATGCCGTCAACGAGCTCCTCGACGAGGGCGTCGAGGGCATCGCGATCTCGCTGATCTTCAGCTACCGCAACCCCGGCCACGAGCAGCGCGTGCGCGCGATCGTGGAGGAGGAGAAGGCCCGGCGGGGCGTCGACGGCGCCTGCCCGGTGTTCGTCTCCAGCGAGCTGTACCCGTCGCGGCGCGACTTCCCGCGGCTGAACACGACGGTCATCGAGGCCTACGCGGCCGAGCCCTCGCGGGGCACGCTGCGCGCCGTGCGCGACCGCACCAAGGACCGCGGCGCCGCGTTCGAGCTGCGGGTCATGGCGTCGCACGGCGGGACGATCTCGATCGACGCCGACCAGCTCGCCACAACGCTCGTGTCCGGGCCGATCGGCGGGGTCGTCGGCGCACGCTGGCTCGCCGACCGCATCGGGCTGACCAATGTCCTGTGCACCGACATCGGCGGGACGTCGTTCGACATCGCGCTGCTGACCGGGCGGCGCTACGAGGTCACGACGACCCCCGACATGGCGAAGTTCCTGCTGAACATGCCGCTCGTCCAGATCGACTCGGTCGGCTCGGGCTGCGGCTCGTACGTGCGGATCGATCCCAACGCGCGCCGTCCGGAGATCGGCCCTGATTCGGCGGGGGCGATGATCGGGACCGCGTGGCCCGAGGGCGGCGTCAACACCGTCTCGATCACCGACCTCAACCTGGTGCTCGGCCGGCTGAACCCGGAGTACTTCCTCGGCGGCCAGGTGCAGCTCGACGTCGAGCGCGCGCGCCACGAGGTCCAGCGCCAGGTCGCCGGGCCGCTCGGGCTGGGGGTCGAAGCGGCGGCCGCGGGGGTCATCGAGCTCTTCGAGACGTCGCTGCGCAACGAGGCCGTCGGGCGGATCCTCGGCAAGGGCTACAGCCCCGCCGACTACGCGCTGCTCTGCTACGGCGGGGGCGGCCCGCTGCATGTCGCCGGCTACACGCAGGGCGTGCCCTACCAGCAGGTGCTCGTGCCCGAGTGGGCCGCGGGCTTCAGCGCGTTCGGCTGCGCGTGCGCCGAGTTCGAATACCGCTTCGACCGCCAGGTGGACCTGCCGCTGCTGCCGACGCAGCCCGGCTCCGAGCAGGTGCAGATGGGCGGCGTGCTCACGCAGGCCTGGCGCTCGCTCGAGGAGCGCGTGCGCGCGGAGTTCGAGAAGTCCGGCTACGCCCGCGACGACGTCTCCTTCACCCACATGGTGCGGATGCAGTACTACGGCCAGCTCGTCGACATCGAGGTCGACGCTCCGTCCCCAGTCATCGCGTGCGAGGAGGACGTCGACGCGCTGATCGCGGCGTTCGAGCACACCTACGCGCGAATGTACGCGCGGGCGGCTTCGTCGCCGGAGCTGGGCTACCTCGTCGCCCAGGCGATCGTGAAGGGCTCGGTCGAGATCGAGAAGCCGACGCTGCCGCAGATCGAGCGCGTCGACGGGTCGCCGCCGACCAAGGCGACGCGCGACGTCTGGTGGTCCGACGGCTTCATCGCGACCGACGTGTATGAGATGGACGACGTGCGCAACGGCCACGTCATCGAGGGCCCCGCGGTCCTCGAGGCCGAGTCCACGACGTTCCCGATCCCGCCCGACCGCCGCGCCTGGCTCGACGAGCACGGCATCTTCCACCTCGAGAACAAGGGAGCCTGACCCATGGCCACCATCGGGACGATCCGCACGCTGGAGCCGCAGGAGCGGGCGCCGATCGGCTGGGACGGCCGGACGCTCGCCCAGATGCTCCAGGAGTCCGAGCGGCTGTTCGAGGCCACGGGCTACTACCACGGCCTCGAGCGGCTGGCGCTCAAGGACGACGACCCGCTGCACTTCGAGAAGCTCTTCTCGCGCGTGCGCGGCGGGATGGTGACGGCGCGCGAGCTGGCGCTCAACATCTCCGCGTCGCCGATCGTGCGCGAGCTCGGCGAGATCTGCTTCGCCCTCTACACGCCCGAGGGCGACAACGTCGCGCTGTCGACGGGGATCATCGTCCACGTCCACACCATGAGCGAGGCCATCAAGTTCATGGTCCGCAACGGCTGGGAGGACAACCCGACGATCAACCCGGGGGACATCTTCGCCAACAACCAGCCGACGATCGGCGACGTCCACAACGCCGATGTGCAGACGTTCGTCCCGATCTTCGATGAATCGGATCCCACCCACCCCGAGCTGATCGCGTGGGCGGGCGGGGTGATCCACGTGATGGACATCGGCGCATCGACGCCAGGCGGCGTCTGCGTCGCGCCGACGACCCGCTTCGACGACGGCATCGACCTGCACGCGATGAAGATCGGAGAGAAGGACACGCTCGCCGCGTGGCACGTCAAGCGGGTCTCGATGCAGAGCCGCGCGCCCGGCCTGTACCTGCTCGACGAGCGCACGCGACTGGCCGGCTGTCACATGATCCGCGACGCGGTCGAGCGGCTCGTGCTCGAGGAGGGCACCGACACGTTCAAGCAGTTCATGCGCGAGGCGATCGAGGACGGCCGCCGCGACTTCAAGTCGCGCGTGCGCGGCATGCTCGTCCCCGGCCGCTACCGGGCCGTCGGCTTCAACGAGGCTCGCTACGCCGACAAGATGAATCTTCCGCGCCGGGCGCAGCGCGATCAGATCATGCACGGCGCCTACGAGGCGGTCGTGGATCGCGACGGGCGCTGGACCACCGACCTGCGCGGCTGCTCGGCCTGGGGCTGGCACTCGTTCAACGCGACGCCGTCGGCCCAGCAGGGGATGCAGTGGATCCTGTTCACGCAGACGCTGATCTGCAACGACAAGATCAACGACGGCGCGTACTACGCCACCGAGCTGAAGCTGACGGAGGGATCGTGGGCGAACCTGGGCGATGCGCCCTGCTCGTCGTCGTTCCCCTGGATGCCGATGTTCTGCACCTCGGTCGGGTACCTGCGCGCGGTCTCCCGTGCGCTGCAGTCGCGCGGCTACATCGAGGAGATCGTCGGCTCCTACACGGTCCCGGGCAACGTCGCCCAGGGCGGCGGCATCGACCAGTACGGGCAGATCTCGGGCTTCATGAACTTCGAGATCGGGGCCCAGGGGCAGGGCGGCAAGTACGTGCTGGACGGGCTGGACTACGGGGCGGCCGTGTTCAATCCCGAGGGCGACATGGGCGACATCGAGATGTGGGAGCTGGTCAAGCCCATGATCTACCTCGGTCGCCGGATCAAGCCGAACACCGGCGGCTGGGGCCGGCACCGCGGCGGCTCGTCGTTCGAGTCGCTGCTGCTGGTGCACAACACGCCGGACTTCGAGATCGAGAACATCGGCACCGGCGGGATGCTGACCTCGCCCGGGCTGTTCGGCGGCTACCCGGCGCCCAGCGCCTACGTGCACAACATCCTCGACTCCGACCTCTACGAGCGCGCCGCGGCCGGCGAGGCCTACCCGGTCGCCGACGTGAGCGGCGAGGACCCGCAGCTCAACGCCATCGGCGGCGAGCACATGCTCAAGCACGACCCGTACACGATGATGATCCCGATGAAGTCCGGGGACGTGTACCTGTCCTCCGGGCGCGGCGGCGGCGGCCTGGGCGACCCGCTCCTGCGCTCCGATGCGCGGCTCGAGCAGGACATCGCCGGCGGCCATCTCGAGCCCCGCTGGGCCGATCGCGCCTACGGGCGCGCCGACCGCGACGCGGTCATGGCGCGACGGCTCGAGCGCGCTCGCCCCGCGCGCGAGTGGTGGGCGCAGCAGCGCGAGCGGATTCTCGCCCAGGACCTGATCGAGCCGGTCAAGGTCATGTTCAGCGAGTCGATGCGCCTCGAGCCCGGTTGGGCCGCGGAGTTCCGCGGCTTCTGGGACCTCCCCGACGACTTCGACTTCGACGTCGTGACGCCGACCGTGGTGACCAAGCGCGCCGCGCCGGGCAAGGTCACGCCCGAGGAGTCGGTGCGGGCGTTCCTCGCCGCGTCGGACGTCTTCCTGCCCGAGGGCCACGCCGCGGTGCCGGTGACGACCGACATGACCAAGGAGACGCTCGCCGACCTGCTCGACGAGAAGCTGTCGCGCCGCGCCGTCAAGGACATCCAGTCGGGGATCAAGGACCCCGACCGCTTCGACCTGTGGGTCGAGCTGCTGCAGGAGCGCGTCGACTACGACGACCCGATCGTGCTCCCCTACGGCGAAGGGCTCAACATCGTGCGCCGGCGCGGCGACGGCGAGCTCGTCGTGCGCACCGACGCGGGCGCCGACCTCTGTC
>JAWVFZ010000297.1:0-2797 GCA_033855555.1 Solirubrobacteraceae bacterium | reverse complement strand
CGGATGAGGATCGGCTCGGCGGTGATGTCGACGCCGGCGAAGTCCTTGCCGATGTTGACGATCTCGCGCAGCGCCTCGTGCACGCGCTTCTTGGGGACGACCGTGATGTCGAGGTAGATGCCGGCGCCGTCGGGGCCGACGCCACGGCCTTCGTTGATCTCGATCTGCTCGGCGCGCGAGACGACATCGCGCGAGGCGAGCTCCATCTTGTTGGGTGCCGTCTTCTCCATGAAGCGCTCACCCTCGGCGTTGACGAGGAAGGCGCCCTCGCCGCGAGCGCCCTCGGTGATCAGGAACCCGTTCTCCACCAGCGTGGTCGGGTGGTACTGGACCATTTCCATGTCCATCAGCGGCGCGCCGATGCGGTAGGCCTGCGCGATGCCGTCGCCGGTACAGATGAGCCCGTTGGTCGTCGGCTTGAAGCACTGCCCCGCGCCGCCGGAGGCGAGGATCACGTTCTTCGCGGAGAAGACCTCCATCCGGCCGGTGCGGATGTCGCGCGCCACACAGCCGACGCAGGTGCCGGCGTCGTTCTGGATCAGCGACGTCGTGAACCATTCCTCGTAGCGATCCACCGTGTCGTGGTACTTCATGAGCTGCTCGTAGAGCACGTGCAGGATCGCCTGGCCGGTGATGTCCGCCACGTACGCGGTGCGCTTCATCGAGGCGCCGCCGAACGCGCGCAGGTCCAGCTCGCCTGTCTGGTTGCGGTGGAAGGTGACCCCGATGTGCTCGAGGTGAAGAATCTCCTTCGGCGCCTCGCGGCACATGACCTCGATCGCGTCCTGGTCGCCCAGGAAGTCCGAGCCCTTGACCGTGTCGTAGGCGTGCGAGCGCCAGTCGTCGGCGGGGTTGATCGCCGCGTTGATCCCGCCGGCAGCGGCGACGGAGTGCGACCGAACCGGGTGGACCTTGCTCATGATCGCGACGGTGGCGCCAGCATCGGCTGCCGCGAGGGCGGCGCGCTGGCCTGCGAGGCCGGCGCCGATGATGAGGACGTCGTGCTGAGGCATCCTCTAGGACTCTATAAGTCCGGGCTGCGCTTCAGAGTCCCGGGCCGCGTCAGCGGCGGTCGCTCACAACGGGCGGCGCGAAGCGACGGCTGCGACGGCCTGGCGCACGCGGGCCATCGTCACCACGCCGGCCAGCCGGCCGCCGGGTTCGACGATCGCGATCGCGCCGAGGCCCGCCAGGGCGGGCGCGCCGAGCAGCGTGCCCAGCGGCGCGTCGGGCGGCAGCGAGGCGTCCTGCTCGTCGGCGAGCTCGCCGACCGCGAGCACGGGCTGGCCTGCGGCGACGGCGCCGTCGACGCGCTCGGAGCGCACGCAGCCCAGGTAGCGGCGGGCGTCGTCCACGATCGGCGCGAAGGCCTCGCCGCGGGCGGTGAAGGATTCCTGCGCCTCGAGCGCAGTGGTCGCCGGCGACAGCACGAACGGATCGGTGTCCATCAGATCGGCAACCGTGACGCCCTCGATGCGCTCGGACACCTGGCTGGACACGACTGCGCCGCGCGCGGCCTGGCCGAGGAACATCCCCAGCACCGCGAACCAGATCCCGTTGACCGCGTCGCCGCTGAACGCCAGGAAGATCCCGTAACCCGTGAGGATGTAGGCGAAGCCCTGGCCCAGGCGCCCGGAGACCTTCGTCGCGCGGTGCTTGTCACCGGTCACCCGCCATGCGATGGCGCGCGCGATCCGGCCGCCGTCGAGCGGGAAGGCCGGGATCAGGTTGAAGACGAACAGGACGGCGTTGATCAGGAACAGCCAGCCCAGCAGTGCGAGCGCCGGCGAGGTGGTGACGGTCGCAAAGGTGGCGACGTCGAAGAACTCGTGGGTCTTCGACAGTGCCGCGGCGCCGGCAAGCGCGCAGCCGGCGAGCAGGAGCGTCACCGCAGGGCCCGCGGCGGCGACGCGGAACTCCTCACCGGGCGACTCGGCTTCGCGCTGCATCTTCGCGATGCCGCCGAAGAACCACAGGTCGATGCCGGAGATCCCGATGCCGTTGCGCCGGGCGACGACCGCGTGGCCGAGCTCATGCAGGACGATCGACGCGAAGAACAGCAATGCGCCGGCGACGGCCACGACGTACGCGGTGTTCTTCGAGCCGGTCAGGACATCGTCGAAATACCGCGACAGCGAGTAGATCATCAGGAACAGCACGAAGAACCAGCTGGGGCTCACCCCGACACGGATGCCGAGGATGCGTGCCAGCTGGATCGAACCACCGCCCATGTACACATGATGCTGCAGCTGCCGGAGATCGTCGCGCGCTACGCCCGCGGGCTCTTCCCGATGGAGGACGGCTGGTACGCCGCCGACCCGCGCGCCGTGTTCGATCTCTCGCCCGGTTCGGTTGCCCTCCTGCGGCGTCGGGTGGGTCGGTCATTGAGGGCGGGGAAGGGCTGGGAACTGGCGGTCGACCGTGCGTTCTCCGAGGTCGTCACCTCCTGCGCGCGCCCGCGCTCTGCCGGCGACGGCGTCTGGCTGAAGCCCTGGATCGCCGAGCAGTACGAGCTGCTGCGCGAGGCCGGCCTGGCGCACACGTTCGAGATCTGGGCCGAGGACCGCCTCGCAGCGGGCCTCATCAGCGTGACCCTGGGGCGCGCCGTCTTCCTCGAGTCGATGTTCCACTCCGTCCCGCACGCGGGCAACGTCCTGCTGTTCCGCACACTCGAGTCCCTTGCGGCCTCCGGCTGCGAGCTCTGCGACATCCAGACGCCCACCGACCACACGCTGCGCCTCGGGGCTGTGCAGGTGTCGCGCGAGGAGTTCGAGCGGCGGTTGGCGGCGGCGCTTAG
>JAWVFZ010000296.1:0-5146 GCA_033855555.1 Solirubrobacteraceae bacterium | reverse complement strand
GCGCGAGTGTCGTTCGCATGCGATGTCTCCAGGGTTGGTGTCGCCCGGACACTCTCGGCGGCGCGATGCGCGCCCGTGACCGCCCTGTGACGAACCTGAGAACGTCCTGTGAACAGGCGCAAGGGATTGCGTCGCCGACCGTTGGGGCTGGCGACCATGCGCTCCTTCCTCCTGACACTCAGCCTCCTGACTCTGGCCGCCGCCCCGCTCGCCCTCGCCGAGGACGGCCGCATCGGCCCCGACCGATCCGAGACCGCCAACGGCCGCGTGCTCAAGCCGGCTGGTCGCATGACCACCGTCGGCAACCTCCCCACCGGCGGCGCCCTCACGCCCGACGGGCGCTTCTTCTGGGCCATCGACTCCGGCCAGGGCCACGACGACGCGACCATCGTCGGCGTCGCCACCGGCAAGGTCGTGCAAGTCCTGCCGTTGCCGGGCGCCTACGGTGCGGTGGCCTTCTCGCGCGACGGACGGCGCGCCTACGTCTCGGGCGAGAGCAAGGGCGGCGACACGCCGACCGGACCGACCAAGGGCGATGCCGGCGACGTCGTGCACGTCTTCGACGTCGAGCCGGGCAACGGAACCGCGACCGAGCGCGACCCGATCGCCGTTCCGGCCACGATGGGCGGCTCGGGCCAGATCAACTCGCTGCCGCCCTCGACATCGCCGAAGGGCTGGCCGGAAGGGATCGCTGTCACGCCCGACGGCAAGACACTCGTCGTGGCGCTCAACCAGGCCGACCAGGCCGCCGTGATCGACGTCGCCTCGGGCAGCGGGACGCTCGTCGGCGTCGGCAAATACCCCTTCGGTGCGGTCATCGGCGAGGACGGCAAGACCGCCTACGTCTCCAACGAGCTCGACGGCACGGTATCCGTGCTCGACATTGCCGCCAGGAAGGTGACGGCGACGATCAAGGGGCTCGGCGGAGCGATGGGCGACGCCAACAGCCACCCCGAGGGCATGGTCGTCGACCCCGGGCGCCATCGCCTCTACGTCGCGGTGACCAACCGCGACCTGATCGCCTACGTGGACACCAAGACCAACGCCGTCACGCGCACGGTCTCCGTGGCCCGCCCCGCGGCGCTCGGCGCACAGCCGGTCGCCCTGAGCCTGACGCCCGATGGCCAGACCCTGCTCGCGGCCGACGCGGGCGAGGACGCGCTCGCCGTGATCGCGCTGGCACAACGGACGCACTCGCGGCGCGTCGCGAAGGTCCCGAGCCGCAGCGCGATCCGCCGTGGCGACACGAAGGTGCGCTTCACCCAGGCCTGCGGTGGGCCGTCCGGCGCGCAGGTCAGGCGCTACATCCGCACGGTGAGGAGCACACGGTCCTCCAGCCGCGCGAGCCGCGAGCGCGCCAGCCTCCCGAAGCGCGTCGCCTGCCGGGCCACCGCCGCCAACGAGCTCGTCGGGCGCGTCCCGACGGCCGCCTATCCGACCGGCGTCGCCGTGACGCCCGACGGCAAGCGGCTCGTCTGGGTCGCCGCGAAGGGCCTGGGCGCCGGGCCCAACCCGCTGTATTCGTTCTACGGCTCGAGCCCCTACGGCCAGTACGTCCCCCAGCGGCTCCTCGGTCGCGTCGGCGTCCTCGCCATGCCGAAGGACTTCCAGGTGCGCGCGTTCCCGGATTCCGCGCCGCCGGCGAACGCCACCGCGCCGCCCGTGGGCACTCCGCTGAGGAGCGGCGGCCCGATCAAGCACGTCTTCTACATCGTGCGCGAGAACCGCACCTACGACCAGATCTTCGGCTCGGAACCGCGCGGCGACGGCGACCCGTCGCTCCAGCTGTTCGACGACAACGGCGCTCCCAAGCCGACCGGCGGCGTGACGCCCAACGCCCACGCGCTGGCGCGCTCGTATCCCCTGCTCGATCACTTCTACGCCGATTCCGAGGTCTCGGTCGACGGTCACGTCATCACGTCCGGCGGTGTCGCGAACGATTACGTCCAGCGGGCGCTCGCGGCCAACTACTCCGGGCGCGGCAGGGCGTTCGACTTCGGGATCTTCCCCGTCACGTTCGGCCCGAACGCCTTCGTCTTCGACCAGGCCTCGCGCCAGGGCATCACCTTTCGCAACTACGGCGAGCAGGGCGCCGGCACGACCCCGTTCGGCAATGACGGCCGTCCGACCTATGGCAACGTGATGGCCAACGTCGACCCGGCGTACCCGGGCAACATCCAGATCGGCTGCGTCGTGCGCCGCACCCCGGGGGTTCCCGTCGAGCAGGCCAACGTCCAGTGCACGCATGACTCGGCGATGGTCAACGGCACGGGCGAGTTCGCCCTGGGCCGCGCGGGCATCTTCGCCAACCAGCTGGCGCTCCAGGACGCCCAGGGCACGGTCCCCGCCTTCAACTATCTGATCCTGCCCAACGACCACACGAACGGGTCGCTCGCCGGCGGCTTCACGCCGAAGGCGCTGATCGCCGACAACGACCTCGGCCTCGGCCAGATCGTCGACGCGATCAGCCACTCGTCGATCTGGTCCAGCTCGGCCATCATCGTCGTCGAGGACGACTCGCAGGACGGCGCCGACCACGTCGACGCGCACCGCGAGCCGGCGTTCGTCATCAGCCCCTGGGCGAAGACCGGCGGCGCGGTCGTCCACACCCGCTACGACCAGTACAGCGCGCTGCGCACCGCGGAGATGCTCCTCGGCCTCGACCCGCTCAACCTCAACGACGCGCTCGCGACGCCGATGTACGACGCGTTCCGCACCGATGGAAAACCGGACACCAAGCCCTACTCGGCGATCGTCCCGCAACAGTCACTCACGGAGACCAACCCCGACTCGGGCACCCAGGCGCAGCTCAGCTCGCGCCTGCCGCTCAATGCCATGGACGCCGTCCCCCAGGCGGTCCTGGACCAGCTGCTCTGGCGCTCGGTCTACGGCGAGCACTCGACCCCGCCCGCGCCCGGACCCAACGCCTCGCCGGTCGAGCACGCCCGCGCCGTCCGCGCCTGGGAGCTGCTGCGCGAGGGCAAGGTGGTGCCTGCGACGGGCGGCGGCGACGACTGATCTCAGGAGGGCTGAGCCCCCCAGTCCGGCCGACTGTCCCACTGAGGCGCGTGCGTCACCTGCTGGATGTCGCTGCCGTCGATGGCCATGGTGTGGAGGTCGGGCAGGCCGCCCTTGGGCGCCATTGCGAAGACGATGCGTGTGCCATGAGGAGGACCCCGGTAGCGCCCGCCACTGCGCCGCGCCGTCGAAACGCCACACATCGTCCAGACACCGCCTCACCGCCGTGTGGATCGCCGGAGCCACCGTACGCGCGCCCCACGCGCGCTGCTCCTGGGCCGTCTGCAGCCGGACGGCGATCGTGGGTTGCGACGATGGCCGGAGAGCGGATTACTCGGCCTCGCGCAGCATCTTTGCGACCTCCGGCAACCAGTGGCGGGCGCGTTCGACATTGGGACCGGGCGGCGCCAGCGCTACCGCCTCCGCTTGCAGTTCCGTCATCACGAGCAGCGCCCGACGTGGGTCAGGGTCGGTCAGCGCGCGCTCAATCCTCTCGGCGAGCCGCACGGGCTTGACGGCGAGAGGTGCGACGCGAGATGCGAGCCGCTTGTTCGTCGGCTGCCAGACGCGATTGATCGCGTAGACGATCTTCACGACGCGTGACGCGTCATCGACGAGGCGCTCGACGAGCGCGAGCCGCTCACCGGGGCGGGCGAGCGTCAGAATCCCGGCGGCTGCAAACCCGCCCCAGGTGAGCGCCGCGTCCTCTATTCGCCGCGCCGCCAACTCCTCCGGATAGGTGCTGAGCCGCGCCTGCCAGTTCGCCAGCAGTCCCACTGTGCGCAGCGCCACGCCGTTGGCGAGCGCGTCGGCGGACGACGACGCCTCCCCTGCGACGAGTCCGTTGACGGAATCCTCAGCGTAGTCGCGCGGCCACCAGATCAGCTCGATCGGCACGCCGTCGCGGTAGCCGGAGACGCGGCAGGCGGGCGTCCCCTGCGCTCCCCAGGTGCCGAGCCTCACGAGTCCGGCGGCGCGAGCGTGCTCGAAGCAGGCGGCGAGGCCAATCGGCTCCGCTGTCACCACAAGCATCTCGATGTCGGAAAGCTCGTCGGCGACGCTGCGTGAGACGCTGCCGGTGAGCACCACCTCCTCCACCACAGGCGGGAACGCATCCGCGACCCTCTCGGCGAGTGCGCGCAGTTCCACGGTTCGAGTGAGCGGCATCAGCGAGCCTTTCGAGGAAGCCGACGCGGGGACTCGAACCCCGGACCCCTTCATTACGAATGAAGTGCTCTACCAGCTGAGCTACGTCGGCGCGGCGTTCGGGACAGATCTTGGACGAACCACCCCGAACGCTCGGGGCGGATGGTAGCTAGAACAGTTCCACGAGCCGGGCGCGACAGAACGGCCATTGGCGACGGCTGCGCTCGCGACCTGGGTGCAGGGTGTCGAGCAGCGTCAGGCCGCGGATCGCGGAGATCGCGAACTCGATGAGGCGCTCGAACTCCGGGCGCTCGGCGGCGTCGGGGAACAGGCGCCGGGCCAGCTGCAGGGTCTGGCGATCGAAGTCGCGCTCGATCGCGACGAGGTGCTCGCGCAGCTCGGCGTCGGTGCGCCCGGCCGACCACAGGTCCAGCGCCCCCTGAAAGAGCGGGCTCGAGTAGCTGCTCCACAGCAGGTCCAGGCCCTCGGCGATTCGCTCGGGCCCTGGGGGGAGCGCGTCGGCGGCGGCGAACAGCTCCTCTGCGCGCCGCACGCGCAAGTGCTCGACCGCCGCGGCCACGAGCGCGCTGCGCGTCTGGAAGTGGTGCAGGTGCGCCCCGCGCGAGACGCCGGCGCGCTCGGCGACGCGCGCGGTCGTCGTGTTGGCGTAGCCGTCCTCGACCAGGCAGACGATCGTCGCGTCCAGCAGCGCCTCGCGGGTTGCGGCGCTGCGCTCGGCCTGGGTACGGGTACTCGCCATACCCCCAAGTGTAAGCACTTGCGTTCATGAACGAATGTTTCCTTGGTAGAGTTGGCGCACGCTTTCTTTCGCAACCGAGACGAGGAGCTGAAACGCGATGCCAGCCACCGAGGCGTTGGTCTTCGACGCCATCCGGACACCCCGCGGCAAGGGCAAGGTCAACGGGTCGCTGCACGCGACGAAGCCGGTCGACCTCGTCGTCGGCCTGATGCACGAGATGCT